>CAZCJU010000012.1:0-5760 GCA_964498965.1 uncultured Lachnospiraceae bacterium | reverse complement strand
CCGGACTTGTTCTTATCGGCGATGATTACTATTATATCAACAGCTCTTGCAAAGCTGCAACGGGTACATATTGGGTTTACAAGACCAACGATCTGTTGCCCGGCGGTAATTATGAATTTGCCGAAGACGGTAAAATGAAAAAATAGGACGGAAATATCCGCCGCCCCATGGGCGGCGGCTTCCATTCGTTATCCGATATGGAAGTACGGTACGATTATGATGTCGGTATATGCCGATATCTTGTCGCGTTGAATAACGAACAAACCTCTTATTGAACTGCATAACTATAAGACCCGGTTTTTAAGCCGGGGTGTCGTACATAGATCGAAGCCTCCTCGCGGCGTGCGACGTAAACGGGCGAAAATGCCCGGCTGATTCGATCAACTATGAGTTACCGAAAAGATATGAAAATATTACAGATAAACAATTTTTTCAATGTGGGCAGTACCGGAAAAATAACCGCCGACATTCACCGTGTCCTGTCGGATTTCAATGTAGAGAGCGTCGTATGCTACGGACGGGGAAAAAAAGTATCGGAGAGTAATGTCTATAAGGTGTGTACGGAGCTTGAGGCAAAGCTGAACAGCGGCTTGGCACAGCTTACCGGTATAGAGTATATTGCCTTTCCTTTTTCGCTGATAAGAATAAAATCGGTGATCAAAAAAGAAAAACCGGATCTGGTTCATTTACAGTGCATAAACGGCTCGTTTGTAAATGTATATGCACTTGTTTCGTGGCTGAAAAAACAAAAAATCAAAACACTGATCACTTTGCATGCGGAATTCATGTTTACGGCAAATTGCCCGCATTCGTATGAATGCGTAAGCTGGAAGAATGAAACTTCATGCAAAAGGTGTCGTGATTTTAAGAGTGCCACTCGCAGTCTTTTCCTGAATAATACGCGTTTATCGTTTAAAAAGATGAAAAAATCCTTTTGCGGATTCGAAGAAAATTTGACCGTGGCTTCCGTTTCGCCTTGGCTGTGCGAGCGAAGCAGACAATCATGTATTTTAGGAAATATGCACAATATTACGATACTTAACGGTGTAAATACAGAGATATTTCACACTTGCGATTGTAATGTGGAAAAACAACGCCGAATGGTTTTACACGTGAGTGCGAAATTCAGCGACATCGAGGGTCATGCTAAAGGCGGAGCATATGTTATAGAGCTGGCAAGGAGAATGCCGAACACGGATTTTGTCGTGGCGGCAAAGGAAACGGTCTTGACACGCAATGACCTGCCGAATAACATAAGGCTTGTGACGGACGTTTCACAGAAGCAACTTGCGAGAGCATACGGCGAAGCGGACGTAACGATTATCACGGGTAAAAGAGAAACGTTCTCCATGCCGCTCGCCGAAAGCCTTTGTTGCGGTACGCCGGTCGTCGGATTTACGGCAGGCGGGCCGGAATCCGTCGCAATAAAAGAATATACGGAATTTGTCGAGTACGGAAATACGGACGCATTGGAGCAGGCATTGAAAAATATGCTGGATCGAAATTCGGAATTTAACAGAGAACAGATAGCCGAAAACGCATCCGCACTGTATTCAAAGAAAAACATGACCGAGGGCTATTTAAATGCGTATAAGGAGCTTCTGATGCGAAGCAAATATGTATGAGGATCCGCAAATGAAAAAGGTTGTTTTTATTTCCAATTATTACACTCACCATCAACAAGAACTTTCCGATGCAATGTACGAAAAGCTTGAAGGGCATTATACCTTTATCGAAACCGAAAAAATGGACGAGGAAAGGATAAAGCTGGGGTGGAAGCTGAAAAATTGCCCAGAGTACGTTTTGAACTATCTGTCCGAGCGGGAAAAGTGCGAAAAAATAATAAACGAAGCCGACGTTGTTATTTACGGCTCCGCTCCGGAACGATTGATAGCCTCGCCGCTTAAAAAAGGTACGCTTACCTTTAAATATACGGAAAGAATATACAGAAACGGATACGCCCTTTGGAAATTTCCGTTCAGAGTGATAAGGTTTCGCAAACGCTTCGGAAAATATAAAAATCTTTACCTTTTATGTGCGGGTGCGTATACATACGGCGACTACGCAAGACATTTCACGTTTATCGATAAAGCATATAAATGGGGCTATTTCCCGAAAACAAAAAAATATAACGACGTGAATGAGCTTGTCGCAAACAAAAAGAAAAACTCGTTGCTTTGGGTGGGTAGATTTTTGGAGCTGAAACACCCCGATGCGGCTGTCGGACTTGCGAAACGCCTAAAAGAAAACGGCTATCAGTTTGAGTTGAATATGATAGGCGTCGGTGATATGGAATCGCAATTGAGAGAGTTGATAACCAAGCTCGGACTTGATGATCACATACACTTGCTCGGTGCAATGAAACCGGAGCAGGTACGGGAATATATGGAAAGATCTCAAATATTTCTTTTTACCTCCGACCGAAACGAAGGCTGGGGTGCAGTTGTCAACGAAGCTATGAACAGCGGCTGTGCCGTGGTAGCGAGCCGTGCCGCAGGCTCCGTCCCGTTCCTGCTTGAAAACGGTGAGAACGGATTTGTGTACAATAGCGGTAATGAGGACGAGCTTTACGCCGGGGTCGAACATTTGCTTGATGACGAAAATATGCGGCGGCAAATGGGAAAATGTGCATACGAAACTATAGTCACGCAGTGGAATGCGGAAACGGCGGCAGAGCGATTCATGCAACTGATACAGAGCATATCGGCAGGCGAAAGCTCACCCGAGCTGTTTGAAAACGGTCCATGCAGTAAAGCCGAAATCGTTAAGGAAAATCGATCTGTAAATGAAAAAAATTAAAAAAATATTCCATATTGACGGGATCAAACGGCGATGTGCGTTGCTTTTGGTCAATAAAATTTTTGTCGGAACTTCGCATTTTTCCGCAAAACGAAAGCTGCTTAATTCGATCGGTATTTCGGTCGGAGAAAATACCAAGATCGTCGGTCCGATAGAATGTACGGGTAAGCTGAATGTCGGCGATAATTGCTGGATAGGGAAAAATTTCAAGGTCAACGGCAACGGACAAGTGTACATAGGGAATAACTGCGATATTGCACCCGAGGTCACTTTTCAAACAGGCGGACATTTGATAGGAACCGCCGAACGACGTGCCGGGAAGGGTTTTAATTGCGTTCAATCGGTGGGTGACGGAACTTGGATAGGCGGACGTGTTACCGTGCTGAATGAAACGAATATCGGAAAGTCGTGTGTGGTCGCAGCCTGTGCCTGCGTCGTAAAGGACGTACCCGATAATTCGCTTGTCGGAGGCGTACCGGCAAGGCTGATAAGGAAATTAAATGATGATCAAGCAGATTATACATAATAAAGTCGCCAAAAACGCCGGTTGGTTGATCGGCGGCAAGCTGGCTCAAATGCTCATCAATTTGATAGTCGGACTGCTTACGGCAAGATATTTGGGGCCGTCCGATTACGGCCTGATCAACTATGCAGCCGCATATACCGCTTTTTTCTCATCAATATGTACGCTTGGGATAAATTCGGTGATCGTCAAAGAATTTGTCGATGCCCCGGAAAACGAAGGTGAGATCATCGGAACGGCTTTGGGCTTGCGTGCCGCTTCGAGCCTGCTTTCGGCGTTGACTGTGATCGGAATTTCGCTTGTGGCGGATGCGGGAGAAACGATAACGCAGACGGTCGTGGCTTTGAGCAGTATCGGCGTTATATTTCAGATATTCGAAGTCTTTAATTATCGGTTTCAGGCAAAATTGCAATCCAAAATAACGGCAATCACGACACTGATTGCATATACCGTAACATCGGGATATAAAGTCGTGTTGCTGATCTTGCGAAAACCCGTCACATATTTTGCGTTTGCCACTTCGGTGGATTATATATGCCTGGCGGTGCTTCTGTTTGTCTGTTATAAAAAGAATAACGGCGGTAAGCTTACTTTTTCCCTGTCATACGGAAAAAAGCTTCTTTCGAAAAGTTATCATTTCATTTTGCCGGGATTAATGGTCGCGATCTACGGTCAAACCGATAAGATAATGCTTAAACATATGATAAGCGATGCCGAGATCGGCTACTATTCGACAGCTGTTTCGATATGCAATATGTGGTGCTTCGTTTTAAATGCCGTGATCGACTCGTTTTATCCGTCGATTATGGAAGCTTTTCATAAAAACAAAGCCGAATTTGACAGAAAAAACAAGCTTTTGTATGCAATCGTGTTCTATGTATCGGTGTCGGTATCGCTGTTGTTTACGATTTTCGGAAAGCTTGCGGTGAAGATCCTGTACGGCGACGCATATTTACCGGCAGTCGGCCCGCTGAAAATAATAACGTGGTATACGGCGTTTTCGTATTTAGGAGTGGCGAGAAACGCTTGGATAGTATGTATGGACAGACAAAAATATTTGAAATATATCTATCTGTCGGCGGCAGCGGCGAATGTGATACTTAATTGTATCCTGATCCCTGTTTGGGGTGCTTTGGGAGCGGCATTGGCATCACTTATCGCACAGGTGATTACAACACTCGTCGTGCCGTTCTTTATAAAAGCTACCAGAGAAAATTCGATAATGATAATAAAAGCGATATTTTTCAGATAAAACGACGGCGATATTCGCTACGGCTACAACAATGCGGATTTTGCTAATCATTACGTTCGTCCCGCTTTGCGGATAAATTTCGAATCGTAAATTTTCAAAATACGACAACTTATGATTTAATATAAAACAAAAAAGTGAGGTACTCTGTTATGGCAAATTTCAAGTGCAAAATGTGCGGCGGTACGCTGAAGATCGATAATAATGAAACCGTTGCAGCTTGTGAATACTGCGGCACGGAACAAACAGTCCCGAAAGCAATGGACGAAAATATGCAGAATTTGTTTAACCGTGCAAATACTCTGCGATTAAAATGCGAATTTGATAAAGCCGCAAAACTTTACGAAAAACTCGTTCAAGCCGATTCGACACAGTCCGAAGCTTATTGGGGCTTGATTCTCTGTAAATACGGCATAGAGTATGTCGATGACCCGACTACGTTCAAAAAAATTCCCACCTGCCACCGCACGTCCTATGATTCTATAATAGCAGATGATGATTATAAATCGGCTATGGAATATGCGGATTTGAGCCAACGTGCAATATATGAGGAACAGGCTAAGGAAATAGACAAACTTCAGAAGGATATCCTTGCACTCGCTCAAAAAGAAGAGGCATACGAAGTTTTCATATGTTATAAGGAAACAGATGACAGCGGCGAAAGAACCAAAGACAGTGTTATAGCAAACGATATATATTACGAGCTTACCCAACAGGGCTTCAAGGTCTTTTATGCCGCTATTACACTCGAAGGTAAGTTAGGCTCGGCTTATGAGCCTGTTATATTCGCCGCACTCAATTCGGCTAAGGTAATGCTCGTTATCGGTACAAAGCCCGAATATTTCAATGCGGTGTGGGTAAAAAACGAGTGGTCAAGATTTTTGAAGATAATGCAAAAAGACCGCTCAAAGCTTCTTATACCTTGCTACCGTAATATGGATGCTTATGAACTTCCGGAAGAATTTGCCCATCTGCAAGCACAGGATATGAGCAAAATAGGCTTTATTAACGATGTCGTGAGAGGAATAAGCAAGGTCATTTCAGATGCAAAATCAAAGCAGGAAGTAAAGCAAACGGTTGTCGTTAAAACAAATGAAACGGCTGTTGCTCCTCTGCTCGAACGTGTGCAGCTCTTTTTGGAGGACGGCAAATGGAATGACGCAAATACCTATTGCGAAAAAGTTCTCGA
>CAZCJU010000011.1:0-34013 GCA_964498965.1 uncultured Lachnospiraceae bacterium | reverse complement strand
AAAAACATTTTTCGGTGAAAAGGACGGGCTTTTCCGCTCCGTTTGCAACAGGCATTTTGAAAAATACAGTGTTCTCACAAACGCTCTCTGCCTGCTTTCGGGCTGTTGCGACGGAAGAGATAAAAGCACCGTTTTGAAAATTTTGTCGTCGAATGGCAAGGATTGCGGAGAATTGACCGTAATTCCAAATACCTTGAGCATGAATTGCTTCCGTTTTGACGCACTTATCGCCGAGGACAGAGAAAAATATAAGGATATGATACTTGACGAGATCGACCGTGTGTATTTGAAAATGCTCAGAGAGAATGCCACATCGTTTTGGGAAACGGAAAACGGCGAAGCCGATTTTTCCCGTGCCGGAAGCCTGTGCCACGGCTGGAGTGCCTTGCCGATATACTATTACGAAACGCTTTTCTCCGACGGCAAAAAATCGAAATCGTGATTTTTGATGCACAATTTTACAAAAACCTCTTTACAATTTTCAAAATTTGTGGTATACTTTATTCTGTTGTCTACCCTTAGCTCAATCGGATAGAGTATCAGATTCCGATTCTGACGGTTATGGGTTCAAGTCCCATAGGGTAGGCCAAAAAAGCACGCTTCTGCGTGCTTTTTTTATTAGATCGGTTTATGCGTGATGAAATTTCGACTACACGTCACGGAGTATCGATCGAATTAGTATTCTTTCTCCGTACACGGAGCAACACGACGATAAAAGTCGCCGATATTGCAAGGCTCGTCCACTGTGATGTCGAAAGACCGAGCAAGATGCCCCGTTCCGTATCGCACCGAAAGAATTCCAACACGAAACGAATAACAGGATATGCACCGATATACAACACCGTATTTCGCCACTTCTTTTTATTCTGCAGGTACAAAATCAGCTGTACAACAAACAGCACAAGAAGTATTCCCGATTCGATCAGTTGTATCGGCAAAAGAGGAATTTCCAAAGGCGTCATGCCGACGGTGGAATGATACACGTGACCGTATTCCCACGGTATGCCGTAGCAACATCCCGCAAAAAAACAGCCTACTCGCCCCAAAGCGTGTCCCAATGGCAACACGGTTGCGTACAGGTCCGTAAAATTTCCGATATCCATCCGGAACTGCCTTGCGTAAATCCACAGCCCCAACGCACCGCCGAGGAGTCCGCCGTAAAAGACGAAGCCGCCCTTTATCACCGCAATTAGCGGAATATTTTCCCGTATGATCTTATAAGCGGACACCGCCAAGAAAAGCAGCTTTGCACCGAGCATTCCGCCTATCATGATATACACACCGGAGCCTGCCACATCAAATGCATCGATCTCGGCACGCCGATGCAGCAGAAATGCCGTTGCTGCCGCCGCAGCTACACCGAGATAAAAGAATATCCCGTACAGAGGAATTTCTCTGCCGAGAATTGTAATCACAGATTCCATTTTCGTTTTCACATCCCAAACAAGAGAGGAAGTGCCGTGTGGCTCGTTCGTTCACCGAACAAGCCGCACGGCGACATTTTTTCCGAATATCCGTCAGATAAGCGAACTGAAGAGAGAACCGTAAGTACCTGCCGCACACAAGTAGCAGATACCGCAAGTAAAGAAGGCGATCGTTGTAAATACAACCGCAATAATACCGAGAACAAGACCTGCCGTAGCAAGACCCGATGATTGACCTGCGGCTTTTGCCTGTTTACCACCCATAATGCTCAAAACAAGACCCACTACAGCAACCGGCAGACCTACGACTGAAAAGATACCGCTCAACATGCCAAACACGATTCCGACGATACCCATCACGAAGCCTGCAATGATTTTCCCTTTTCCCATAAGAAACGAACTCCTTTAAAGTATAAAATATTACAAAAAGCGAATACGCTTTATTGTCACGTTCAAACAGCACGGGCCGCACTACGCTCCGCACAGTTACCATACGGTGTAAATATGTAACATATTGTTACATCAGGCATTATACCATAGTGTTATCATATTGTCAAGCCCTTTTTGCGAAAAAAGTCGAAAAAATTTAAAACGGAGGTCGTGTAAATTCATGGAAGGATTAATCGGATTAGCGGCTATAAGAAAGAGCCGCGGTTACACGCAATTAAAGGTCGCCATGGCACTCAATATCAGCCGCGAAGCCCTTTCCTACTACGAGAACGGAAAACGCAGTCCCGACATTGATATGCTCCGCAAGATGTCGAAATACTTCAATGTTTCCATCGATTATCTTATTAACGGACAGGAATTTGTACGCAGCTGACATTTTCGGGCAACGGAAAAGCCCGACAGTATTTAACACGTAAAAGCGTCACACGACAAAAGATCTCCCCGCCGAAACGGCGGGGAGATCGAAAATGCTATTCGATTTTTGTTTTTTAAAGCTGTCCTTTCGGTGCGGGCGGCTTTTCGATCGTGATATCGTCTTTTCGATCTTCGTTTCGATCACAGCGTTTCCATAGCGAATATTCTGTAAACGCCGTCGTCGCCCAAGCGGAGATACACGTACATATCGACGAGGTCCGGGTGATCCTCCAGCCATTTCTTTTCGAGTATGTGATTAAACTTGACATGGCATCTGAATACCGTATCGCCGTATGCGTAATATTCGCCAGTATATTCGTCCTCGAATTTGTAGCCGTCATGCTCCCACACGAACGATCCCGGGTTTGCTTTTATCTGCTTATACAGGTCCGTTCCCTCTTCGAAGTATTTTTTACACTGCGAAAATTCCGCATCTGCCTGCATACGCCGCGCATACAGCTTCATTCCCTCAAGTATATACGCTTCATACTCCGATTTCAGTTCCTCGCTGTACTCAAAGCTTGTCGAATACTCGTTTTTTTCCTCGTCATAAACGGCTTGAACCGTATTTCCGTCCGCATCTTTAATTTCGACGCTCGGCTGAGCCATGAGCTTCTTTATTGCGTATCTCGTATAGGTGAGTTTATACGTTCCCTCGGGGATATTAAGTCTTTCATCATCGGTGATATCCTTTTCCGTCACATACTCTTCTCCGACATTTTTGCCGTTCACGGTCACCGAACAGTCGAACGGCACAAGCACATTCACATCATATGCGGCTTCGTAGAACAGCTTTATCCCGCCAAGCTCATATTTATATATACCGTACTCATCGGGATATTCCTGTTTTGCCACGGTAAACGAAGCAAATTTCTTTCCGTCCGCCTTAACATTGATCTTCGTTTTATCCGTTCCCGCCACGTATACCCAAGTGATCTCCTTGCCGTCCGTTTCTTCATTAAGGCAATTTACGATATCCTCTTTTTTATCGTATTCGCCAAGCTCGTAGCCGACCATATCGAGCAGTGAATCGAAATTCGGTGAAGCGAAATACGTATCGAATATTCTTTCGACCTCATATTTCGGCAAGCTTGTTTCATAGTCCTCGAGGTATTTCACAAGCTCCTTATTCACGTATTGCATAACGATTATGACCGCTGCGGCAACGACACCGAGGGCGGCATAATAAAACACCACCGCATATCGTGCCGCACCGTGTTTTGCTTTTCTGCGTTTTTTCTTTTTTCCGCTGTGTTTTTTTCTTTTTTCGATCGTCGTTTTATCGGTGCTTTTCGAGGCTTCTGCGGTTTTCTCGATTTCCTTTTCTTCCGTCGCTTCGACGATCTCGTTTTTCAATTCTTCCATATTATGTCACATCCTTTACCATAAAGAACGTCGGCAAACGGCGGGGATACGTAAACGCCTTATATCTGTTTACGAGTCCGAGCTTTTGGTATTCGTCGAGCGTTGACGTATCGACGTTATATTTTTCGATATAATCTCTGTAATACATCATAGATGACGAGCCGCCGTCAAGCATTCCCGCTTTTATCGCCTTATTTTGAAGCATGAGTGTTATGATATCGTCCCTTGTCGCACCGAGTGAGCTTGTCGTTCTGCCGTCGGTGACAATAAATATTATCGCTCCGTCCTCTCTTTGACCTATTGCGGTCCTCTGTGCCACACCTATATTTCCGTTTCCCGAATACGTTACGGTCGAGCCGTTCACCGTATCTATAAGCACGTTTCCGGTTTGGAACGACACGCCGTCACGCACGCCGAGTGCATCTGCTTCGGCTTTTGTCATTCCCTCTTTCACGACGAGCTTATTATCCTTATCTATTCCGATGAAGGTTCTCTTAAGTCCGTCGTTCCAAACGCATTTGCCCTGCGAATAAGTAAGTCCCATCGGCTGTCCGCCCGAGCCGGAGCCGCCCTTATCGTAAAACTCTCCGCCGTTTATAGCTGCCACTGCATTAAGCTGTTTAGCTCTTTCGTATATTCTCGCACCCCTTGTTGCCGTTGCGTAATTATAGCCCGAGGTTTCCGTATACACTCTTGACGGGTCTTTGATTATCATTATGTACGCTTTAAACGTACCGGTAGAGGTCGTAAAGCATATTATTCCATCCTCGTTGTCTTCCCACTCGTCTTTTTCCTCGTTCCCGCCGCTTGTATTGCCTTCATTGTCGTTCGGCATACTTATTTCCTCAAAGTCCACTTCCTCAACGGTCAAGACATTACTTTGATTTTTGATCTCTTCGACGGTCTTTTCGTCGAGAAACAATCCCGGCACCCATTTTGTTGCACTTGCCTGTGTTGCGGTAAGCACGAGCATATTTCTGACGGTTTCGCTCGGTCCTTTAGCCACCGTGTTGCATACGCTGCAGACCGCATACACGGCAAGAATAACGAGCAGCATTACCAAGACCGCAAACCTGAATACGACCTTCAAAACGCATGTCAATACCTTTTTCGTTTTATTATCGCTTTTCAATATCCTATACCTTTTTGTTTCGTCGCTTTTTCTGAATTTTATCATTTTTTCGATACAAGCCTCTTTAAGCCGACAAGCTTTTCCTTTAAGTGGCTCAAACGCTGTGAACGCACGAGCCGTTTTACGTATTTTTTATATTCGATTCCGTCCAAATCGCAATCCTCACCATCTCTTATAAGTGCTGTCATAACACCGAGGATCTGCTCCTTGCCGACGCCGTATTCATACATTTTATGATTGTCGCCGCACATAGTATACGAGTTTCTCTTAACTTCGACCGCTCTGTGCAAAACATACGTTCCGTTTTTTCGTTTATAAAGCACCACATCGTATTTTTTCGGATACTCGTCTTTTCTTTCGATTACGACCGTATCGGTATTCGGACGTATAAGCGGCATCATACTCGTGCCGCTCGGGACTATTGTACACACTCGTTCCTTTTCAAGTGCGGCTTCAATATGTATACTCATATCACAATTCCATATCGAAAAACAGCTTAAGCCGTTGTTTTTGCATATCGTTCAGTCTGTTTCCGTCGTTCACGTCGGACCTCAGTTCTCCGCTGTTGTAAAGCTTAACACCGTAGAAGAGCCAACACACCCACCCGATCGGCAAAAACAGCGGAAATTTCGTAAACGGGAATCGGGCGTAAATTCTTTCTCTTTTCGGAAACACCGAGCCGAGCATTTTTTCGAATTGATATTTTTTCAGATACCGTTTGTATTCCGTTCCGTTTTCCGTTCGCAACATACCGTAATATCTGAAAAGCTCCTCGCCGTCTTCCCTGCCCTTACCTATCCAGCCGCCGCATTCCGTATCGTCCATAAATTCAAGTACTACGTCATCGCTTACTTTTTCGTGCTTCGGCAGGTTTTCGGGCTTGAAGCCGAAGTACATTTCGCCCGCAGTATAGACGGTATTCATTATTCCCGTATATCCGAGCTGTGCGATCAACGAATCGAAACGGTCGAAATCTATTTTATCGCCGCATTTTTCGGCATATATCAAAATATCACATATTTGCTTCAGACTCGTTCCCGAGCGAATAAAATGCTGTATCATATGCAGGACGAGAAAAATGTAATGATCGGTATATCCGAGTGTCAGATACGAAAAATTATCTCCGCACACTCTCACAGGTTCTTCCCGAACGAGCGTATCAACGTCTATATCCTTAAAAAGCACCTTATTGAGCATATCAAAAAAAAGCGACACATGAACTTCTATCGTGCCGAACTCGGGTGAAGTACAGGTGGCATGATGCGAGTACGGTGTACGCGGCACCACCTCGCAACCTCTGTCACGCATTATCTCGCATACTTTTCCCTCGTCTGCTTTGTCAATGAGAATATCCGTATCTGCACTGTCCCTGCATTCGGGCAATGCGTAAAATCTTCCGACGGCGTTTCCTTTTATCACACACGCTTTTATTCCGTTTTTCTCAAACTCTTCAAAGAGCGAGGAAAGACGTGCGTTTTTCGACTGTTGTTCAAGCACTCGTCGCTTTACGCTTCTTTTTGCCGCATCGTTCCCGTCGAGCAAAGAAAAGGCGTGCAATATGCTTGACGAACAGCCGTGAAAAGCAGACAGCGAAACGACGGAAGTCATTTCGCTCTTTTCCGGTCGTCTTTCGCACTTTTCGCCTCTGAGAGAGGAAACGAAAAGCTCGCACAGCAAATTAAAGCCGTCGGTCATTCCTCTCTCCCCTTTCTTCGGTCGATCCGCTTCATATATGATCTAATTGCGTTATTCGTTATTTCTTTTTTGACCTGTAATTTTTGCTGTAATACTTTCCGTAGTAATAATAGCCGCTGTGAACCTTTTCCACCTGATTGAACACGACGCCTATTATATTTGCGTTTGCCTTTTCGAGCTGCTCGTAGGATTTTCTGAACAGCTTTTTATCGACGTAGCTCTGCTTTATCAACATTATCGTAGCGTCCGACTTTGCCGCAAACAACGCACCGTCTATAAATGTACCCACAGGCGGTGTGTCGAAAATTATAATGTCGAACATTTCCTTGAGCTTTGTCACCATATTATCGAAGGCTTCCGACGAAATTATTTCCACAGGATTCGGAACTCTCGTTTCCGCATCGAGAAAATACAAATTTTCGTGTGCCGTCACCGTCAATGCGTCCTCAAGTGTTGTATTTCCCGAAAGATAATTGATTATGCCGCTGCTTTTCGGAAGCTTCATTCTTTTACGCAGTGTCGTATGACGCAGGTCGCATTCGACCAAAAGCGTTTTTTTATGACTTTCCGCCATTGCTATCGCAAGGAACGTTGCCACGGTGCTTTTTCCCTCGTTAGGCACGGAGCTTGTCATAGTTATGGTTTTTATCGGTCTGCTTATAGAGGCAAACTGAATGTTCGTACGGAGCGTTTTTATCGAGTCCAAAACGCCCTCGTCAAGTGCCTTATAATCACTCAATATATTGAAATCCATTTTTTACCTCCTTATTTTTTCTTTCCCTTATTGTATTTGCCTATTTCCGCCAAGGTGGGGAGTCCGTATTCCTTTTCGATATCCTCCGGGTGTCTTATCGTATTATTCGACATTTCGAGCAACACAACAAAAACAATTCCTATGGCAAGTCCGCCAACACCGGCGGTCAATATGCTCTGCTGTCTTTCCGGACCGGAGGGAGAGGACGGCATAGATGCCGCTTCGAGTATCGTAATATCCTCTCTGCCCATCGTATCCTTAAGGTATTTGATTATACACGATGCGTAGGTATTTGCGACGTTTGCCGCACGTGCGGGATTTTTCGATCTTGTGGACACGGTCATCGTATGTGCGTCCGTATTCATCGTTATGCTCACGGAGCAATCTCCGAAGCCGTAGCCGAGTGCCTCCGTTACTATCGAACGCATTTCGCTCGTTGTGGACAGCAGCTGATAGTTCGGCATAAGTCTTTCCACTG
Source organism: uncultured Lachnospiraceae bacterium (assembly GCA_964498965.1). Taxonomy (GTDB): domain Bacteria; phylum Bacillota; class Clostridia; order Oscillospirales; family CAG-272; genus CAZCJU01. The sequence continues at coordinate 26,301 of CAZCJU010000011.1, read as the reverse complement.
CGGCAATTTCGGATAGGTTGGTAGTACCCTTATCTATCGTATACAGCACCGTGCTTGTGGAATAAACGGGTGGCTGCCTCGTATAATTCATATATGCGACAACGGTGACGAGAACGACGGGGAAAATCACGATGATCTTCATTCTTTTAATGATGATCGTAAATATCTCACGTAAATTCATGTTCTGCCTCCTTATCCTTATATAAGCTTACGTTTTATGAATTCCGACACAAGCACTGCCGCCACGGCACAAAGGCAAACGATCCCGACAACTATAAGCCAATCGTTCTTTTTGTACTGGGCCGTAGCCTGTTCCTCGCCCTTTTCCAAGTCGAACAGCACGTAATCCGACGTTTTTATACTTCCGCCGACTGTTTTGATCTTATACGTTATAAGCGATACATTGAGCAGCTCGTCGTTTCCGCATTTGAGCTTTCCGTCGATCAAAAGCTGACCTAACTCCGTAGATTCGGGCAAAAGGGTTTCATTAACCTCTATATAGCAATCCTCGTGGCTGTCGCCCATTACAAGCCCGTACTCCGATGAAAACAGCTTTACCGTCTGCTCGTCGGACGGCACTCGCAGGGAAACATAAGCGGTCGAGCCGTCCTTGAGATTAAACGACATATCGCCTACAAGACTTTTTGCGACGCTTGACAGATCCGACTGATAATAATCGGAATACGCATTTTTTTGCAATGCGAGAATATCGGAGGCATAATTCGTTATATATTCCGACGATGTGTGTCCGGATTCGTATATCGCCCCGAATACCTCTCTGCCGGAAAGCGAGCTTACCGTGAATACGCACGCAAATCCGTTGTCCGAAATATCCGTTGCGGCAAAAAAGCACACATACTTATTATACTGTCTGCTCGACGTATCCAGCACCGAATACGAGCTTTTTCTCGCAAACGACATTTCCTTATCCGATGTTGTATATATATTCGCTTTAAGCATCGTTTTGATATTCGCATACGAATACGCTTGATCCGTCAATATAAGCAGGTCATTCAACGTAGTATAAGCGTTTTTATCGTTTTCGCCGTTATAATTTACGAACTCCGTATCATTCATACCGAGCTTTTTCGCCGTGGAATTCATCAATGCAACGAACTCGTCGCCTGTTTCGCATATACTCAACGCAAGCTGCTCCGCATCGTTCTCCCTCTCGTCAAGAAGCATACCCGCCAAAAGAAGCTCGTATTTTTCCGTATCGATATCCGTCGCACGTCCGCTGTCCGTCTTTCTTTCGTTTTCCGCAACAAGTGCCGTCATAAGACGCACGAGCGTTCCGTTTATCGGTATTTTTTCGTTGATTTTTTTCGAATACATTACCGAACCCGTCGATCGATCGAGGCTCATGGCACCCTCGCATGATTTCGACATACTCGGTGCTGCGGACTTATTGGCCTGATTGAAATCGAAGGCTGCCTGCGTAGACACCGCAAACGGCAACAGCAACAGTATTATCATCAACACAGCCGAAATTTTCTTCATTATTCTCTCTCCGTAAACACAAATGAACTGTGCCGCCCGAACGGCAACGATGCCGGCTTTCGCAAAAGGCACATAAAAGCACATATCATACTATATAATATCATTAATTTATTATTTTTTCAAGGGGTTTGAAAAAATTACCTCGTCACATTGTAATTTTTTCATATTTTTCGTGCAAACATTTTTCTAAAATTCTTTTTTTCTTAAAAACCGATCGTATATCCGCCGCCTGAGCTTTTGCGAAGCGACAACTTGAACGAAATACCTCAATGCGATATTAAAGCACATTCGCGGAAAAGATATCATTCCGTGAGCCTTCATATATTTTTGAATAAACGCTTCGCTGTCGAAATATCGTTTTCCGCCCCGCCGCTCGTAGGTTTTTTCGTTCACACGCACACGGCAAAGCACCTGCGGAATATTTGCAAACACCGCACCGTTTTCCGCCATTCTAACCCAAAGATAATAATCCTCGTTGCAATACAGGCTCTTATAGCCTCCGGCACGTTCAACGGCACTTTTTTTTACAAGCACCGTCATTTGATTAAACGGGCAACGTTTTTTCATATCGCGTTTTATCATATGGTCTGTACATTCGACGCACCTGTGCGAAAGCGTTCTTTTTTCGTCAAACTCCTCTATAAGCCCGCCAACTACATCGACTTCGGGGTGGTTTTCCGCATACGCACACTGCTTTTCGAATCTGTCCGACACCGCTATATCATCGGCATCCATTATCGCAACACGATCGTATGTACAGGCATTGAACGCCGCCTGCCTTGCACGTGCATGATCGCCGCCGGATTCGGTATATACGACCTTTGCCGCAAGCGTCGATATATACTCCGTTATTTCGTCATTTGTCTTTCCGTCAACACATATAACAAGCTCGTTCGGCGGCAGTGTTTGATCAAGAATGCTTTGCACGGCTTTTATAAAACATTCCGTATTATCGTTTGAACATACGCAAATAAAGCAGGAAAATTTCATTCTTCCCCTCTTTTCGATACATTATCGTTTTCACACCGTGCCGTTCTTCCGTTTTTCAGTATATTTTCGTATTCGTTTGCGGTAAGCCTGCCACATTTCACAAGCCACTGCCCGTAATCGCCGCATGGCGAATTGTCATCGCAACGGCGAAGCAAAACCGTCGCAGCCGTTGCCGCAATTATTTTCATATCGCCGAAAAAAGTGATTTTTTTTATGTATTCGAGGTCGTATTCGAATTTTTTCTCCCAAATAAGAGCCGCCGCACCTTTTGACTGAGCCAAGCCGGTAAGCCCCGGAGTAACGCTTTGCCTTTTGAGTATTTCCTCCGAAAAGAACAGCATATCTTCTTCAAGCTGTGGTCTTGGACCTACAAAACTCATTTCTCCGACAAAAATATTATACAACTCGGGCAATTCATCAAGGTGCGTACTTCTTAAAAATCGTCCGAACGCATTTGTTCTTTCTGCATCGCTTTTTTCGGTATTCATACTCATGCTTCTGAATTTTACAAGCTTAAAGCTTTTACAGTTTTTTCCCGGTCTTGACTGAATAAAAAATATCGGTCTGCCCTGAACTATCAATACGGCAAGTGCCAGCACGGCAAATAACGGCAATAGCACAGTCGTAAGCAGGATCGAAAAAACGATGTCGAAAAATCTTTTGAAAAAGCTTACGTACATTTTTCTTTTCCTCCCGCACATTTCGGGCTTATCCGAGCATAAGATCGCATTTTCCCGACAGTACAGATAAGTATATCACAATACAAAGAAAAAATCAATACGATTTTGTTTACAAACAAAACATTAACATTTTACGGTTGATAAATTTTCCGATAGATGTTATCATAGAGCTTGAAAAATACACACGATAGGAAAGTCATGAGCAAAAAAGCGGATTTTTACGAGCTTCTGCCACTGATCAAAGAAACATTGTCGCTCGGCGGTCAATTTCCGCTCAATGTGACAGGTCAAAGTATGGAACCGTTTCTGCATGAGCATACGGACACGGTTCTTATATCATTGCCGCACAGCCCGTTGCGTAAAGGGGAGCTTGTGCTTATAACAGCCGAGGGCGGCAGACCGATATTGCATCGTGTTTCGAAAATTTGCACCGACGGCTTTTATCTTGTCGGCGACAATCAGATAGTACCCGCCGGACCGTATCAAACACAGAACATAGTGGGCGTGGTATACGAATTCAAACGCAACGGTAAAAAAAGAAAAGCGAACACCTGCGGCATTCGCTTTTTGGTTGCATTAAACAGACTCAAGCTGCGTCTGGGACGTTTTATCAAGACGAGGTTCAACCGTACAAATAATTCCTGAACAGTCGTCTGTTTTTCGAAATATCCATTTTGGTCACAGCCAGATTCCCCGTATAGCCCTCGGGACGAACGTATGCGTAATTCCATGTTCCGTCAAACGGCGACTGCGTTGATTTTATGCTGTTCAAGCCGTTTTTCAGCACGCCACTCGCAAGTGAAATACATTTCGTAAACGGCACGTTCGTTCTCACATAACCCAATGCGTTTTCGATTATGTCCATAGCGTCGCCGTAACCGAGCTTGATTATGCGTTCATACATCGCTACGAGAACGTCACGCTGACGTCTTGTACGTTCGAAATCCGTTCCCGCAAGCGAACGGTTTCGGCAATGTCGAAGTGCCTGCGTACCGTTAAGATGATTGACTCCGACAACGAAATCGTAGTTCATCGTCTTTTTGTAATAATCGACCTCTGCCTGCGTCAGGCTTACATCGATTCCGCCCATTTGATCGATTATTTCGACAACCCCCTCAAAATCCACTACGGCATACTGTTGAATGTCAAGCTCGAAAACATAATTCACCGTGTTTATATAAAGTCCCATTCCGCCGTACGAAAGTGCGTGACCGAGCTTGTTCCAGCTGTGTCCCTCTATAGGCACATACGCATCTCGGAGCAACGATACGATAGCGATGTCCCCGGTTTTCGTATTGTACGAAACGACCATTGCGGAGTCCGCACGACCGTAATAAGAACCTGCATCACGTCCGACAAGCAAAAAATTCTGTATATTCTTATCTATCTGATCAACCTTATATATCGGTATACTTCCGACATAATTGCTCGGCATGGGATATTTCGTTTCGGAACTTGAGCCGGAATTGGGATTAGACGAATTTGCGGGAGCGGTTTCCTTCGGCTCGGTATTGCCCGAGGTATTGTCCGTAGTCGTTTCGGGATCGTTCGGCTCGGGGTCATCGGGCGGTACCGTTTCCGGATCGTCGTCGGTGATATATCCTGTAATGCCATCTTCTATGATATTCGGCGGATTTTCGATATCTGCCGAATAATCACCCGTATTCACGACGGGCTTATTGTTTTCGTATGCTATGCCGTGAAGACGCTTAAGCATTATCGCCGCCGTCGCGACGAGTGCGAGAATTAGTACGAGAATTACGGTAAGCGTTATAAGAATTGCGGTCCTTATCTTCTTCCATTTGCCGTTTTTTTTATGTGTTTTTGCGGTATTCTTTGCGTCTTTCATTTATTTTGAATATTTGCCTATTATCTCCCGCATTTTGGGGAGTTTTTTTACCATATCCTTTGCCAATGCGATCTGACATCTTGCTCGTACCAGATTATGACCGGGATAATCGGTTTTGAAATATTTATCGCCGTCTATATAGTCCGTCAAAAATCTCACGGAAAGCTCAAGTGCCATGACTATAGGTCCGAGATACATCGTGTCTATTTCTTTTTGAGTCAGCGAATGCGAAACGGAGGACATAAAGCCCGAAGCAAATGCCTCGAATTTTTCGAGGTCAAGTCCCGTGAGTGCCGTATTAGGCTCATCCTCGCGTGAGCTGTTTGCCGCAAATCGCACCGCATCTCCGAAATCATGTGCGACAAGACCGGGCATTACCGTGTCGAGGTCTATAACCGCAAGTGCTTCGCCCGTGTCCGTGTCAAACAGGATATTATTGCATTTCGTGTCGTTGTGCGTCACTCTCAAAGGCAAATCTCCCATGCGTTGCATTTCCGACAGGCACTCGCCTATCTCCCTCGCACTCAGCAAATACGAGATCTCCTCCTGTGCGTACTTAGCTCTGCCGTATTCATCGACTCCCACACACTCGCAAAAGGTACGATACCTCCGTGACGTGTTGTGAAAATCGGGGATTATTTCGTATAAGCTCTCGCCGTCGAAGTCCGACAGCTGCATCTGAAACTTTCCGAATGCCGCCCCCGCACGTCTTAAAATATCCGGGTCGTCAAAAACATCATATGTCACCGAGTTGGGAATGTAGAAATACGAACGCCAAAAGTTTCCCTCTTCATCTATAAAATAATTTCTTCCGCCGTCCGTTTTCAAAAAGCTCAACACACCTCGTCCATCGTTGTCTGTCAGCTTCGAAGCGATATGAGAAGTTACTCGGTCAACGTTTGACATTATCTCGTCGGGCTTTTTGAACACGTTTGTATTGATGCTCTGAACGATGTACTCCGTGTTTTTTCCGTCGTTTTCAAACGTTACCTTATATGTCTTGTTTATATTCCCCGTTTTGATTATGTCAATCTTTACCATACTGCCGCTTATGTTGAATTTACGGCAAACAGCTCCCAATTCCATTTTTTCTCCTTAAACGATACGGATCACGATTGCCCGAAAAGTATTTTTTCAAGCTCCGCCGACGTTTCTTTGACAGCGGTCATGAACGTTTCGTATTTTTTGTTTTTGCACATCTGCTTTTGCATACTGTCGAAATTCGGACGCCGCTTGACTGCGTCGTGGCTGTCGCTTCCGAGAACACATTTCAGCCGACCGTCGAATATCGAAACGATCTGCCGTCTCGAAAAATAATCGCAAAGCGAATCGTTGTTTATCTGAAATATAAAATCGTCGATCTCAAGCAGTGCTTCGAGATTTTTTTGCGAAAACATTTTCATCACACGGTCAACGTGCGCTATCATCGGTGTGATCCTCTGCGAATACACTATTTGTTCGATCTCATCGACCATCCACGGCTCGAAATCGTGCCACGGAAATTCAAGCAGAAGAATATCCGAGCCGTTTATGCAAAGCGGCTTCAGATCGTGCCGCGACATATTTTTTATAAGGTGCGTTTCCGCTCCCAAATACAGCAACGGCATTTCCGCTCCGTCGTACCGCTCGTTCAACCGTTTGAAGCACTCGCTTCTACGGTTCAAGAATTCCTCTATCGGCTCGGCATTCGAAAAATAATGCGGCGACAAAACGCATTTCCGCACTCCCTGCGAATACAAAGCACGCAACATCGCACAGCTCTCATCCGCCGTTTTCGGACCGTCGTCCATCGCCGGCAATATGTGACTGTGATAATCCGTAAAATACTCGGTTTCCATTTTTTATCTTATTCTACAAGATTTGACGCAACAGCCTTTTTAACAAATGCATCGACATCTTTTTTCGCCGTTGCCTCGTCGGTTTCGTATTCGGTGACAAGTGCCTTTACAAGCTCTTCTTCACTCGTTCCTTTTTCAAGCATTTCCCACAAAAATTTCCCCGTTGCGTTGAGCTTGATTATTCCGTTGAATTTTTGTGCCTCCGCTCCCACGGGAACGATAATGTAGTTATCGCCTACGGCACGAAGTATAAATCCGCTCTTGGTTTTCATTTTATTTCCTCTTTCATGATTTTTTCCCGCTCATTGCCTCGTATGCGACACGCACCGCTTCGTGCGAGATGTCGCAATGTAGCTCGTAAAATCCGCAGACGGACGAAAACTCGTCAAGCAACTGCAATAAAGCATTTGTATATTTCTCGTCCGAGCAACGGTAGACCTGATTCATAAACGGCACGAGTGCCGATGAAAAATCGAGCTTTTTTATTCTGTTTTCTTTGCCTCGTCTTAGCAAACACACGCCCTGTATTTCCGCCGACGTATTTTTGTTGATTTTCGCTTTTCCGCACCACGGTGTGCCGTAGATACGGAATTTATCCGTTTTTCGTATTATCGGCTTGTCGTCGTTTATTATATATACTCGTTCGTGCGGAAAATATTCGCACCACAAGCCTGTGTGTGTCGATTTTCCCGTTCCGCTCGGTGCGGCGAAAATATATGCACGCCCGTCAAGCACGACCGCCGAGGAATGTATCAAAAATCCGCCGTATTTCACGATCTCGGTGCATATCGCACGGTATATATGAAGCGATTCGAGTATCGGCTCGGGATAATTCGGACACGCACGAAACTCGGCTTCGTAATTTCCGTCATCGTATATGCGTATATCGGTCGTTTCGTCGTCGGGTACGATATAATCGCGGCAAAGTCGTTTCGTGTATTCGTGCTTTACGTCAAACTCAAATACAAGCTCCGCTATCTTTACTTTCATCTCAATACCAGCCCGTTGTCCAGCCCTCGCGTTCGTCCGTTTCGTCCTCTTTTGCCGTTGTCGTTTCCTCCCGCACCACTGTTTCCTCCGTCACTTTCTCGGTTTCAGCCCGTTCGGTGATTTCGGGCTTCGTTTCGGGCTTTTCGGGAACAGGAGTGGTTTGCAACTCTTCGGTCGTCGTTGTTTCGGCATTTTCCGTTTCTTCTACACCGACATTCGTATCCGTGCCGTCCGCCGGCTGTGTTTCCGGTGCTTTTTCGCCTGCGGTTTGCTCGTCGCTCTCGGCGGGAAAAGTGCCGAAATCATTAAAATCAAGTACGTTATCGCCGTCGGCACTTTCGATCACATTGTTATATTGCTTTCCGCCGTCACCTGTTTCTTCGGTCGCCGCACCCGTCGCTTCGTCCGTCACACCGTCGCCGTTATTCGAGCAAGCCGCAAACGATACGGCGATCAGCACCGACACGACGGAAATGAGTATTATAAGTAATTTTTTCATTTTATTTCCTTTCCCGAAATGTCGGATCACCGATCATCGGTCGTCTACCGTAGATCGTAGATCCGCTTACTGTATTATAGCTTTTACGGGTGAAAAAGTCAAGATTATAGCATATTATTTTACAAATTATATTAAAACCGACGTATGTGTGGCGGCAAATATGCGAAAAGCGTTATTTCGCAAGAAAATGAAAAGGCACGGCTTGAGCCGTGCCTTTTCGGTTTCCGAAAAAATCAGAAATTGTCGAAATCAAAGATATTATCTTTGTTTACGTCGATCACCGCACTGTCCATGATGACATCAACGGAATCGAAAACCTCAACCTCGATTTCGGGAGCTATATACTTTTTCATCAGACTATACCTCCTTATGCGTTCTGCCAGCCGGAATCAATAGCGGTTGTAACGCTATTATACGATCTGGTGATAACCGAGCTTTCGGTAGAGTTACCGTCGGCAAACGTTACAACTGCCTTAGCCGAGAATTCAACGTCTTTTGCATTTTCGGGTATGTTCGTAATGCAAACCGTGAATATCGTCTTTTCGGTGTTGTAGTAGTTTACAACATTAACGGTTTTCCACTCGCCGTCAGCCTTCTTAACGAGGATCTTAACGGAAGCGGGGGTTTCGCCGAGGTCTGCGATGGAGAAGCCAAGACGAAGACCTGCGGGGTTTGTCGTCTTAACCTGTCCGCCGAGAGCCGTAGCGGATTTGTGGGTAGCTGCGGGAGCAACTACTGTACACTTATTAGATTCGATAGGATTTACTTCACAATCAATCTTATTCATGTCACCGCTAAGCGATGCCACAAATTTACCATAAGCTGCTTTTAAAACAATCTCAGTGCCTACAGAAACGCTTTCCTTGACTTTCACGCCTACTTTGAAAACAAATTCTGTTTTCTCTCCACCAGTTACAGCGATATCCGAACCGAACTGCGGCATAACTTCCTCATACTCGTCATCCCAGTCAATTATAACATCTGTGACAGGTATATTATCACTAACCGCTTCAATAGTCATTGAAGTAACATCGAAGATATCTGTGAAGACAACGCTTGTATCGCTTGCTTTAAATGTAAAATCGGACGCAAACGAACACATATCCTCCGATGCAGATTCTGAAGGGATTATCCAGCATTTAAAGGTCGAATACAGATACTCTCCGGGAACTACCGTATCCGGAATAATAAAATCTACGCCCATTTTACCGGAGGCAACATATTCAGCATTAACGCCTATTAAGCCCGTCGAAAGGACAGTTATGACTGTGAGAATCAATGCTAATATTTTTTTCATACTACTAAATTCCCGCAATTATTTTTTAATTAAATTTTCCACTGCGAACAAAATTTTTAACAGCAACGCAGTCTGCTTTCGTTATTCTGCCGCGTGAATCACCATCTGCGTTCGCTGCCAATTTCAACGCACCGGTAAGTGTTGTCGAAGAAGAAATATACGCAGAAAGTTGTGTAGAATCAGTCATCGAAACCTTACCGTCACTGTCAACATCGCCGACCATATAAACGGTCAACGTCTGGAGTGTTTCGCCGTTTACGACGAGACTGACGGTAAAGCCTGTACCGATATAACGTCCGCTTGTAATTTCCGTACCCGAAGCGTTCTTGAATACCAAGTAATCGACATCGTTAAACATCTTCTTGAAGTTCGCATAAGATGTTACCTTTGCCGAGCTGGGCATTACAATGTACGTTTTGGTGCTGTCGATAGAGATCGTAGCATCTGAGGTAAGCGTAATTTCAGTGGGCGTTGTGGGAGCGGCGGCGGCCTCAACGGTTACCTTGCCCGCAGTGTATACGGGTGCAAAGTCTATGGGGGCATAGTTTGCATCATAACCTGTGATATCGTCCGCTGTCGTCGGCGACGAGAATGTCAATGCCACTTCATCGCCTACGGTCGCTGCGGTGAGTACAGTGAATTTTAAATTCAAAAGTACGCCTGTAGCAGCCGCATTTTCAAATCCGTTGGAACCGACGTTCATCATGAATACGTCGATAACTCCGGACGTTGTTTCACTTGCACCGAGATCGAGCAAAGCATAGCTTCCCGTAGGTGTGGCAAAAGCGGTTCCCCACTCATAGCCGTCAAAGGAAAGCTTCGTTGCGTCGTAGTTCACTATTGTATGAACACCGGCAATCTTCACGGACGGAGAATTGAGAGTAACCGGTACGGTTACGGTCGAGCCGATCTCACCGCTTACGCTTCCGAGAGAAACGGATACGTTCTCGGCGGGAGCCTTGTATGCGGCGATCTCAAGGTTATCCACGTTCATGCTCGTTGCACGTGTACCCATAGCGAACGCCTTGGTGTATGAAATCACAGCATTTGTCGTTTCGGCAAGCTTTGTTCCGTCCTTACCGTAAATGACAGCAGTACGGTAATAACGCTCATTATAGTCGGTCACCTCCAGAGGGAGAAGTCCGGCATTCGAGTATACGATCTTTCCTATATATTCGGTACCGATATAGAAGCTTATCGTGCTTGAACCGTCATCATAAATCTTAAGTGAGGTCCAGCTGCTTGTCGCTGTTGTGATGGCAATATCGGTATCTATGACACCGAGTTTACCGTTAGCATCAACAGTATATACGAACAATCTTACTGCATTGGTTTTTGTAAGATAAATACCGCAACCGCTGTATCCCGTGTAGGAGTATGCACCGTCCGCATTTATCTTATTGTTTTCATAGAAAACATTGCCTTTATTTTCGGCTGTTCTCTCGTTACCGAAGTTTACGATAAAGCCTCTGAAGTTTGTCACATCATCGGTATATCTTACATCCGCGGAATAGAGAAATCCGTTTCCGTTGGCAAAACGGAAGTCCGAATAAGACGTATAGAAGCTTGCCACGGCAAAATATGTATTGCCGTCGCTGTCTGTTACGAACTTAGCCGAATCATTTACCTGTCTTGAGGTCCATGTTCTTCTCAGGGGGCTGTCATCGCCGCTCGCATTTTTGCCTACATAAGCCACATAATCGCTGTCATCGAATGTGATCTTGTGAGGAACGGTGTACGTATTCGTGCCGTCGGTAAGCGACGCATTCGCAATATTCTGCGTTGCGGGGAACACCTCGGTCTTAGTAGACGTTGTGGCATCGTCCTCAAGCGTGTACTGAGCATTAAACGCAGTGTCGAATGCGGTAATGTCAGCCTCGCTCTTGAACAGACCCGTCCAAGCGATACTGAGCGTGGAAGCGTTCGTAGTCGGCGTACCGAAACGTATCGAATCAACCGTTGCGGTCATATCGAATGTACCCGCACCGGCGTTCTGCGAAAATCCGTCGGGGAGTGCAATGATAACGGTAGTCCATTTACCCGTACCCGCAGTACCGCTTGAGGTATTGTGGGGATTTCTTCTCCAGCCCGAATTTGTTGCACCGGCACCCATCGATGTGCCGTCTGCGAACGTACCGTCAACATAAAGCCATTCATTGCACGTTTTAGCACCGCTTGTAAGCTTGTACTTATACGCCATGTAGGTATATGTCGAACCGGGTTGAAGTGCGGGAAGCTTTACGTATACATATTCATCGGCTGCCGAAGCGGACGATGTCGTGATATCGTAATGCGTGGACTTGGCGGTCACTACGGTAGCAGAAGTTCTGCTGCCTGCATAGCCCTGACCTGCCGCTACCTGATCCTGTGTCAGACCCGCAAAGATCTTAACGTTGGGATAAGAAGCGGGATCGAGTGCCGCACCTGAGAATACAGTACATACGGCAGCGGTTGACACTACCATACAAACTGTAAGAATTATAGATAAAATCCTTTTCATTAAATATTTTTACCTCCTTTCTTTCGTATTTGAAAGAATATCTACATCGCCGTTATTATATCACGGTAATCATGTTTTGTCAACAGCCTTTTAATCAAAATTTACATTAATATTTTTCCTCGGCTTCCTCTTTTCGTCGTTTTGACAACAGTTTAACGTTGCGTCGGTTTGAATTTTATTAACAATTGAGTATTTAAAAAATATATTTTTGTTAAAATCAAATTATTTTATTGTTACTTCTGCACAAATTATGAACGAGTTTTAAGTGCAACTTGACCAAAGCCTTTTTCGTCTTGATTTTGGGAATTGTCGAAAATCGGTCAATTGTAAACTTTTTTGACGTTATTTTTTTCGGCGATATACACAATTGCCCGCATCGCCCGCTTTGGGGCGAATATTCAAAATATGCGGTTGAAATATTTATAAATATACCTTATTATATATGCAGGTGTCGTTGTTCGGCTTTTGGCGAAGCCGAATAACGCCGGAATACAGGAACGGAGATGATTTTGCGGTCATGCGTAAGGTTTTCGTTATCTGCGAATTTAATCCATTTCATTACGGTCACGAGCATTTACTGTCGTGTGCCAAGCGTGATTTTCCCGACAGTCGGCTGATATGCGTCATGGGGGGAAGCTTTTCGCAACGAGGCGAAGCTTATGTTTACGACAAGTACGCACGTGCGGCTTGTGCCGTCCGGGGTGGGGCGGATCTTGTTTTGCTTCTTCCCACCGTTTATTCCTCCTCGGCTTCTCACTCCTTTGCACTTGCGGCAGTTCGTTTATGCACGTCGTTCGCCGACGAGGGCGACGTATTGTATTTCGGTTCGGAATGCGGTGACGTTTCCGTTCTTTACGACTGTATCGACAAGCTCGACACGATATCTGCGTCATCTTCGCACGACTGTTCGTTTATCAGAACTCGATTCGCCGACTACGAAAAGAAATACGGAAGCACCGATATATTGCGTTCGCCGAACAACATTTTGGGCATTGAGTATCTTCGGGCAATCAAGCTTACCCGTTCGCCGCTTTTGCCGTTTACCGTGCGACGCGATCCTTCTTTCGCTTCGGCAAGTGAGATACGCAAGCATGACGGCGACGGATTTTTCGATTCGATACCCGATTACTGCGTCGGGTTTTATTCATCGTATTCACGTGCGGACATGGCATACGGCGAGCGTTATATTTTAGGTGTTCTTCGCACGCTCTCGGCATCGGAATGCACCGAATATTCGGAATGCGGCGGCGGGGTGGCGTGCAGGCTTATCGATTCGGCAAGGCAAAGCGCGACGTACTCCGAGATGATGCGTACGGCGGCGACGAAGCGATACACGAACGCACATTTACAGCGAGCCGTTTTGGCAATGCTCATGCGTATCACAAAAGAGGAGCGTTTTTCCGAGCCGTCGTTTACGGTTTTACTTGCCGCCAAGCGAGCCTCGCTCGGGCTTTTGAAGCAGACACGGTTCAAGGTGGTAACAAAGCCGTCCGACTGCCGTGACGCAAAATTTCTGCGTGAGGTCGAATTCGACGAGCTGTATTCGCTATTCACTCGCAAGGCACTGCCTTCGGGTCATTCGTTAAGGTGTTCGCCGTACATTTGCGGCACATAAGGCAATAAGGAATCAAAGATCACAGGCAATGAATAAAAAACGATATATATTTTCCGTATTTTTAACGATTTTTTCTTTTATACTGTCCTCCTGCTCGCTCATCATAATAAACGATATAAACAAGCCGAGCGACAACGGTGACGGCACAGGCAGAGTCAACGGTGATATTATCACATCGACGCCCTACGAAAAGCCCGACGACGGGTACACCGAAGCACAGAAGCTGCTCGAATCGCTTGAAGTTGCGGATCTGCAGGGTTCTAAAACCGTATTTGCGGTAAGCGACGAGAATTTTTTCAAGGGCGACGGCGAAGAAACCGTGCTTAATTCGGACAAAATAGCACGGATCAAGTCCGTGCAAGACAAGCTGAACACCGAGATCATTTTAAAATCGGGTACGGCGGCGGAAATAGCCTCGGCGATAAAAAGCAATCACAATTCAGGTGTATTATATGCCGATGTAGCGGCGATCCCCGCCTCGTATATCGGTGTGCTTGCCGCCGACGGTTTGATAACATCTCTGCGGGCGTTACCGAATTTCGATCTTGACGCAGTATATTTCAATCAAAGCTCAATAGCCGCCGCAAGTATCGGAAACAGCATATACGGCGTTGCGGGTGACGGCTGTTTTGACGGCAACGGTATCATGTGTATGTACTGCAACAGAGAGCTGCTTGATCTCTGCGGCATTTCGAACTTATCCGAAGTCGTAAGAAGCGGTAATTGGACGCTTGACAAATACAACGAGGTGTTAGCCTCGGCGGTGCTTCCGGACGGGCGATCGTATCAATCGGGAAGTGCCGACATTTCGCGTGTGTTATTGGGCGGTGCGGGAGCTGTCATGATACAAAGCACAGTCGACGAGGTACCGTTGTGGGGCATGGCAAGCGACGATTTTACGAGTATTTGCGAAAAGCTGTCCAGCATAATGCGATACGACGTACAAGACGGAGATTTCGTTTCGGGCGATTCGCTTTTCCGTTTCGATACCGTAAGTGCTTGCAAAGAATATGCGACAACGGCTTTCAAGTCGAGTTTACTTCCCCTGCCTAAAGCACGAGCCGAGGACAATTATCTTTCGTATGCCACTGAGGACGCATTATATATGTGCGTATTAAGCGATCATTACAGTTATCGCACCGCATCGGATCTTATCGAATGCTTTTCGGCGGCTTCATACAGCTATATTCGGGAGCATTACATCGACGACTGTGTGACGAATTCGCTTCGCGACGAGCTGTCGATATACTCTCTGACCGCATTACTGTCCGACATACGGTATGATTTCGTAAATGTTTTCGGCACGGGTTACAAGGCTCTGAACACATACACTTCCGAGGTATTCGCTTCGCTCATCGACGGCGACGAAGTTGACCTCGAATCGGCGAAAAAAAAGGCGGAGGAATATCTTTCAAAGACATTCCCCGCACCGTACAAATGATGGTACATCGAGCAATCATTTCAGCAGCTTGACGGTTCTTTCGCAAGCGTCCTTTGAGTTTTTCCACGGCTCGTCGGCGTATCTGTAATCGAATTTTTTACAAAACCAGCTCACGTCCTCGGCGACGGTATCGAAATATTTTCTTTCGACCTCCGACAGCATATCGTAAAAATCACCGAATCTCTTTTTATCTATTCTGTCTTTGCCTATCGACAGCAGCATATTGTAGTGATGAATGCAAAAATACGGTTGGTTCGACATTTTTTTGAAAAATTCCGGTTCGCTTTCGCACAGATACACGGCACATTCGGTAGCTTTTGTCATATGAAAATCGACTTTGGAGCAGACATAACAGCTTTTTTCAAGCTCGTCAAGCCGTTTTTGCACTGTTTTGGCTTTCATCGCCGTTATCGGCGGCATTTTCGGGAACAATTCCTTTTTCAGCTCTTCGAGGTGGCTTTCAAGCATGAGTGCAAGTCCGAGTTTATTTTTCATTACAAGCATTTTTTCGAAATGCTTTGTGCAAAAGCCCTGCTCGTTTGTTTTAATTCTTATATCGGGTTCCATCATAGACGCACCCATTATCAACTCAAGCTCGTTTTGCTCGAATTTTTCTTCGAGTAGGCACATAGGGCAGGTACACAGCTTTTCGTTAAGCACTCTATCGAGCGTTTCGTTCAGCGGTATGGTATAGATCTGTTCTTTCATATCGTTCCTCTTTCGCCGCTGTAGCGGCACAAATATATTTACATTCGGCGTCAGCGTATAATTTCGGAGCAAGCTCCTTATCAAATACCGATATATCGATAGTATTATATCGCAAATAAATTAAAATTTCAACGGTACAAACAAAAATATGGCGAATATTGTGAAAATTATTGACTGCGGAGTCGAAAACGGCATTGAATTTGTTTCCGTAGCCGCACCGGAGCATTTCGACATAAACAAAATATTCGACTGCGGGCAGTGCTTTCGCTTTGAGCGACTTGACGAATGCACATACGAGGGTGTGGCATACGGCAGATATCTGCGACTTCGGCAGAGCAACGGCGTTTTAACGCTTTTCGGCACAAACGAATGCGAGTTCAACAAGCTTTGGTATCATTATCTCGCTTTGGACGAGGATTATTCCGAAATAAACACTTCGATAATATCCGATATGCAAGGTGACAAGACCATGAGAGCCGCCGTAAAATGCGGTGACGGCATTCGGATATTGCATCAGGAAAAATGGGAGGCACTCTGTTCTTTCATAATTTCGCAAAATAACAACATTCCCAGAATAAAAAAGATAATCGCCGCCTTGTGTGAAGCACTCGGCGAAGAAAAGGTGATCGGCGGAAAAAGCTATTACACGTTTCCGGCACCGCAACGTGTTGCTGCCGCCGGTGTGGAGTTCCTGTACTCGCTCAAGACAGGCTTTAGGGCGAAATACATATACGATGCGGCGATAAAATTTCCATCTCTGCCGGTAGACGACATGGAGAGAATGGATTTTGCACAGGCAGACAGGCTTTTACAAACGATAAAGGGCGTGGGAGCAAAGGTTTCCTCCTGCGTTTTGCTGTTTGCGTTTTCGCACACCGAAGCATTTCCCGTCGATGTTTGGATCAAGCGGGTGCTTGACAAATACTACACGGGCGACATTTCTCCGCTGAACATCGGAAATTACGGCGGAATAGCACAGCAATACTTATTTTACTACGAAAGGTACGGTTTTTCAAAATGATACTTCGACCGGATCAAGCGGCGATTGCATATCGCTGTCCCGAATGCGGAGGCTTTGTACACAGCATAGTCGGCGTTTTTTCTCTCACCGGAGAGCTGATCAGGCTCAAATGCGGTTGCGGCAAAAGCGAGCTTAGCATGAGGAACATAGGCGACCGCATTCAATTAAACATTCCGTGCTTTATATGCGAAAAAGAGCATATTTACACCGTTTCCCGCTCCGCTCTGTTTTCCTCCAACGTGTTTTCCTTTTCATGCACCTTTACGGGTGTCGATATATGCTTTGTCGGAAGCGAAGTCGGGGTTGAATCAAGCATAAAGACCGCAGACAGGGAGCTTGAACAACTCATGCGAGAGAATGAGATCGACGACTTTTTTTCGCGTGACGAGCGTTACGAAGAATCGGTCGACTACACCGCCGTCACCGCCGCCGTTTCGGTGATCAAGGAGCTTGCCGCAGACGGAAAAATACATTGCGGTTGTACCGAACGTGCAAATCGTCGCAAAAAACCGGCTGATGATCTGCTTTCGCAGGCGGGAAGCTACGAAAACAGCTGCTTCGGAGATTTCATGTTAAAGGACGAGGACGGGCGGCTCGTTTTGAAGTGTATGAGTTGCGGTTGCGAATACGTTATTCCGCTCGGGCATTACGCCTCCTCACCGGCATTCGACTCGTTTCTGCTTTGCGACGATATTTATTTGATCTGATCACATTGTAACATCTGCGGGTGTTGCTTCATATAATATCAACGGAAAGCACGACAAGGTGTCGAGGCTTCCGTTGAAATTATATATGGAGGGCATTATGAACTGTTTGTGCAATCTTTTCGACGATGACAACATCGTTTGGATAATAATCATAGCGTTGCTTATAATATTCTGCTGCAGCTGCAACAGATAAAAAGAACGGCTTGCCCGAGAGGGGTGGGCAAACCGTTTCGTGGAGAGAGGGTATAATACTGACATATTATACCTCACAGGGTATGGCGTATCGTTTTTCGCCGTACCCTTTTGTATTTTATATGTTACACCATTTCGACGTTTTTGTCATTAACAAATGTTAATTCGACACGATCGTTTACAAAAAATTAATTTTTGCCGCATTTTGTTCTTCAGTCATACCGTTCATATGCCGTTTTCGAGCCTTAACACCTGTTGGGCGGCCGAAAGGATTCCGAGCGAGCCGCTTTCGAATGTAAGTCCGCCTTGGAAAAATACGGTATACGGTTCACGCAACGGTCCGTCTGCGGAAAGCTCTATGGAAGCACCCGACGTAAATGTACCCGCCGCCATTATGACTTTATCGCCGTATCCGGGCATATCCCACGGTTCGGGCGTTACATAGCTGTCAACGGGAGAGGCATACTGTATTCCCCGACAGAACGCACAGAGAGCATCTGCACTTTTCATCTCTATCGCTTGGATTATATCAAATCTGTCGTCCCCGTACCCGGGCGAGCATTCGTAACCGAGTTTTTCGAAAATATATGCGGCGTATGCCGCCGTTTTCAGTGCCGAAGCGACCGAATGAGGTGCATAAAAAAGTCCTTTATACATGTTTTTCGTCTGCCCGAGAGTAGCACCGACCTCAAGCCCGATACCGGGGCAGGTCATTCTGTAGGAGCAAAGCTCGATTGCCTTTTTGCTTCCCGCAATATATCCGCCGGACTCTGCCATGCCGCCGCCGGGATTTTTTATAAGAGAGCCGACAATGATATCGGCACCGAAATGCGTCGGTTCGTATATCTGAACAAATTCTCCGTAGCAATTATCCACGACGGTAAATGCATTCGGGACGAGCTTTTTGGCAAGCGAACAGATTTTTCCTATCTGCTCGCATGACAGCGTTTTGCGGTTCATATAGCCTTTCGAGCGTTGGATATAAACTGTTTTTATTTTATCGCCGTACAGCTTCAGATTTTCCTCTATCCGTCCGAGATCGATCTCTCCCTCGGGCGTAAAATCCGTTTGCATATACTTCACGCCGAAATCCTTTAAGCTTCCCTGCCCCTCGGTCGCACTTATTCCTATAACGTCATCAAGTGTATCGTAGGGTTTTCCCGTCACCGAATACATAATGTCGCCGGGACGGTGCAAGCCGAAAAGAGCTATAGTCAAGGCGTGAGTACCGTTTGCGATGCTGTGACGCACAAAGGCCGCCTCCGCTCCCATCACGTCGGCATATATGCGGTCAAGCGTATCTCTGCCTTTATCGTCATATCCGTAGCCGCTTGTCGGTGCAAAGCACGCCTCGCTCACTCTGTTTTCACGGAACGAATCGATGATTTTTTCCGTATTTACACGTGATACTTCATCGAAGTAATCGAATTTTTCCCTAAGTGCCGTTTCGGCTTCCTTTGAAAGCGATAACAGCTCGCTGCCGAAATCGAACATATCACAGCTCCTTTTCTCCGCACACAGCGGCAAGTGATACGGCGTTATTTACGTCGTTCATATCTATTATTTCGTTTTGCGTATGGATATAGCGTGTCGGTACGGATATACAACCGACTCTTACGCCGCCGCCGTTTATCTGCATGGAATATGTATCCGTGCCGCCTTTTTCCAATATCTCGTTTTGATATTTTATTCCGTTCTCTTCCGCCAGCTCACGCATTCGGGCAACGAGTTTTATATCGCATATCACCGACGAATCCTTTATTTTGATTGCCGCACCGCCGCCCAGCTTAACAACGGAATTCGGTGCTTTTATCGTATCGCCCGTCGGTGTAACGTCTACGGCGATACCGATATCCGGCATAACATTATACGCCGCCGCAACCGCACCTCGCAGGCCGACCTCCTCCTGCGTCGAAAAAACGTAGAAAATATCGTTTTTATTGTTTTTTATCTTTTTCGCCGCTTCGATAAGAACGTAACATCCGATACGGTCGTCAAGAGGTCTGCCGGCATATCTTGTACCGCATATTCGTGTTATTTCCGATCGAACGGAGCATAGATCTCCGATCTTCACGTGCCTTTCTGTGCTTTTTTTGTCTTTTGTACCGATATCGACATAAAATTTGTCCGGGCTGTACTCGCTCGGCGAGATTTCCCCTTCAGGCACAAGCACGCCGATCGTGCCGTTTTCGAAAACGACTTTTTCGTATGCCGAAGCGATATAATTTATGCCGCCCACACGGCTCACGCGGATAAAACCTTTATCGTCTATATAGTTCGCCATAAAACCGATCTCGTCCATGTGAGCGCAAAACATGAGCCGTTCGGCGTTTTCTTTTTCGCCTCGCTTACGTGCTATAAGATTTCCCAGCTTATCCGTCTTTATCTCATCGACATACGGTCTTATCTGTTCGGCTATAAAGCTTGCCACTCTGCTCTCGTCGGATGAAACTCCTTTGAGCTTCACCAATTTTTTTAGTGTTTCCGTCATCATTCTATCCTCTCGCACGCTATTGCTTTTGCCATTTCGGTTACCGCATCAAGGTCCTGCTCTTTAATAACGCACGACGGCGAATGGATATACCTTGACGGCACCGACATATTTATACATTTTACGCCGCCGCATGACGTATGGATATGATGTGCGTCCGTGCCACCTGCGACGATTTTTTTCATTTGGCATTTAATTCCGTTTTGTCTGCCTGTATTCATTGCGAAATCGACCGCTTCACGCAAATAGACCGTGCCGTTATCCATAAGCGATATCACCGCTCCGTCACCGAGCCGTGCCGCCTGCCTGTGTTGTGCCGTACCGTACACATCGGCAACGGCGGTACATTCCAGAACCAGCGAATAATCGGGATCGACGAGCCGTGCCGCCGTCAACGCACCGCTTCTTCCGCATTCCTCGCGGCACGTGAACGCAAAATACAGATCATAATACGGTACGATTCCGTTTTTTTTGATATGATCCGACACACGGCACATTGCATAGCAACCGGCCCTGTCGTCAAGTGCCTTACTTTTTATAAAGCCGTCGCCGAAGCAAACGAAATCGGAATCGAACACGGCGTAATCTCCGATATCCACGTATTTTTCGGCGTCCTCTTTATCCTTTGCACCTATATCGATATACATTTTTTCGCATGGCACGGCTTTTTTTCTTTCCTCGCTCGTTTTAAGGTGGATAGATTTTGAGGAAATAACGCCGTTCAGCTTTCCCCGTTCCGTTTTCACCGTAACACGTTTTCCCGCCATGACTTTAGGGTCGATACCTCCGAGATTACCGAAATACAAAAAGCCGTCATCGCTTATTTTACTTATCATAAATCCGACCTCGTCCATGTGAGCCGAGATCATGAGTCTTTTGTCGCTTTTGCCTTTAACATGAGCTATCACGTTGCCCGGAAAATTTTCGATGATCTCATCGCAACGACCGACAAGCTGTTCCTTTATGATCTCCGCCGCTTCGTCCTCACAGCTTGTGGGTGCGAACGCAAGGCAAAGTCTTTTCAGCAGTTCGATTTCCGATTTATCCACGGTTTTCATCTCCTTTTCCCGTCATTTCAAGCAAGAACTCCTTCACGAGCTGTGCCGTATATTCAACGTCCTTAAGCGAAATTACTTCGCTCGGCGTATGCATACCTCTCAACGGTACGCTTAAAAGCACCGTCGGGATCCCGCACGACACGAGCGGTATGTCGTTTGCGTTCGTACCGGTTCCCTGAGCCTCTACCGCAACCGAATAAGGTATGTCGTGTTTTTTTGCACATTCGACAAGTCGTTTGGACAGCTTCGGTGCGGTGACAGGCGATATGGAAATATTACATCCCTCTCCGAGCAATACGTTTTCTTTTTTATCCGAATCGGGTATTTTCGAGTTACACACGTCAAGCACGACGGCAAGTGACGGAGAAGCGTTATACACGCCGGTAACTACAGCTTCGGACACCTCCTCCTTTACCGAGAGCAATACGGTCAACTCGTCGTCGAATTCTGTTTGCGACAACAGGTATGCCGCTTCGATCGCCGCCAATGCACAAATTTTATTATCCAAGCTTTTCGTACATATTTTATCGTTAAGCAACTCCGTATATGCGGGTTTAAACGTGATCGGCGTACCTATTGTAACAACACTTTCGAGATATTCCTTGCTACAACCCGTATCTATGACTATATCCGACATTTCGGGCAGTGTGAGTCTATCGCCCCGAGCCAAATGCGGCGGAGTAGAGCAGACAACGCCGTACAGCTTTTCCTTGCCGTATATCATGACCTCCGATGCCTGCAATACGGCGATATCTATTCCTCCGACGTTGCTCACGTGCAAAAATCCGCCGTCGAGTATTTCGGTCACCAACAATCCGACCTCGTCTATATGTGCGTCGATAAGTATTTTTTCGAAAACGGTTTTTTTTGCGTGTTTTATCAAGTGGTAATTGCCCGCATTATCGCATTTAAATTCGTCGAAATATTTTTCTCCGACCCGCCTTACGACCTCTTCTATGCCCGACTCGTAGCCCGACACCGAAACGCCCGAAGTGAGTCCTTTCAATATCTCACGCCTATCCGTCATTGTTTTTCCTCTGCAAGATCGTTGACGATTTTTTTGAACGCTCTGCCTCTTTCTTCAAAGTTTTCGAATTTGTCGAAGCTTGCCGCTGCCGGCGAAAGCAGGACGATATCTCCCGGCACCGCAAGCTTTGCGGCTGTCAGCACCGCCTGTGTAAAATCGTCCTCGCACAGCACCTCAAGTCCGCCGTCACGATACAATTCGCACGAGGTGACAAGCTCATACAGCTTTTTGCCGGTAGCACCCGTCAGCACTATAGCACGGCAATGCTCGTACAGCGGCTCAACAAGCACGTCATACGGTATTTTTTTATCGTATCCGCCGAGGATTACTATCAGCTTTTGCTTAAAGGAATTGAGTGCCGCAACGGTACGCGACGGGCTTGAATCTATCGAGCTGTTATAATACTTTACTCCGTTTACCGAATGCACGAATTCTATTCTATGCTCCACTCCGCCGAATTCCTCCGCAACGCATCTTATCGCTTCCGCACTTACTTTTCCGTACAGTGCCGCCGTTGCCGTCATATAATTATCGATATTATGTCTGCCGGGTATTTTAATTTTATCGCAATCGAGTATTTTTTCGCCCTCGCAACAAATCACGCCGTTCTTTAAATAAACCCCATGCTCATTCGGCGAATTGAAATAAATCGTTTGCAGATCCGCCTTCGGCACGATATCTCGCGATGTTCGGCAATTGTAATTCAGCACCACTCTGCCATTCGACTTCATATGTGCGAATATTTTTCTTTTACTGTCTATATATTCATTCATATCGGTATGCCAATTCAAGTGATTCGGCGAAATGTTGGTTATGACGGCGACCGACGGAGAAAAGCACATACAATGTAACTGAAACGATGAAAGCTCCAGTACCGCCGTGTCCTCTTTCTTCATTTCGGCAACGTACGGCAAAAGAGGCGTACCGATATTTCCGCCTACCCAGACTTTGCCCTTCTCACCGTACAGCTCTTTTTGTTTTTTGAGTATCAGCGATATCAAGGTAGTGCTTGTCGTTTTTCCGTCGCTTCCCGTAACGGCGATTATATCGCAGGGACACAACGCACAGAATAGCTCCATTTCACTCGTTATTACGGCACCGTTTTCCTTTGCTTTTTTCAGCTCGTCTATATCGCACCGTATTCCCGGTGCTTTAAATATTATTTTTTCGGTGATCCCGTCAAGATAATTTTCGCCGCATTTAAGCTCAACGCCTTTTTTTTCAAGTTCCGCATACAATGCACCGAGCTTTTCGGGCGTTTTCCTATCACGTGCGTAAACGCTTGCTCCGCATTTGAGCAAAAAGTCGATAAGCGGTGTATTACTTATTCCGATACCGAGTACGCATACCGCTTTTCCGGCGATTTTTTCTTTAAACTCCGTAAGGTTCATAATTTCTCCTCCGCAAGATATAGCTTAAGTATATCATATGCTTGAAAAATAATCAATACGATTTTTACGATCGATACTGTTTTTTGAAAAAAATCAAGGCGGAAAAATTCCGCCTTGTAGGTCTTATAAGCTTTTATCGGCTCGAAATCAATACTTGGAGTCGCTTTCTCCCTCTTTGACCTTAACGACCTCGAGATCACGATATCTGTCCATACCCGTACCGGCGGGAATGAGCTTACCTATGATCACGTTTTCCTTTAAGCCGAGCAAATGATCGACCTTGCCCTTGATTGCCGCATCCGTAAGCACCTTTGTCGTTTCCTGGAACGATGCCGCAGACAGGAACGATTCCGTTCCGAGCGACGCTTTCGTTATTCCGAGCAGTACCGGTGAGCCGACTGCGGGGCGGATATCTCTTTCGCCCGCATCGATACGTGCCTGAATTACCGCATTTTCATCGTTAAACTCGGTCACGTCTACCTGTGAGCCGATAAGCATTCCCGTGTCGCCGGGGTCATCGACTCTCATTTTTCTCGTCATCTGACGTGCAATTACTTCTATATGCTTATCGTTTACGTCAACGTCCTGACTGCGGTAAACCTTCTGAACCTCGTTTATGATATAATCGTAAACCGCCGTAAGGCCTCTCGTTGCCAATATATCGGCGGGTGCCATATTACCTTCGGACAAGGGCTGACCTTTCGTAACGTAATCGCCGTTATGAACTATAAGCTTCATAATATTCGGAATCGCCGTTTGAACGCTCTTGCCTGTTTCCTCGTCCTTGATAACTACGTTTCTCGCACGTCTTGTTTCGGTTATACTTACGACACCCGACATTTCCGCAACGGAAGCTGTTTTCTTCGGTCGGCGTGCTTCGAATACTTCTTCGACTCTCGGCAGACCCATCGTAATATCCGAGCCTGCGATACCGCCCGTATGGAATGTACGCATCGTAAGCTGTGTACCGGGTTCGCCTATGGACTGTGCGGCGATTATGCCGACCGCTTCGCCGACATTGACGGGAAGCGTCGTGGCAAGGTCCATACCATAGCAATGCGAGCATACTCCGTGACGTGCTTTACACTTAAGTGTAGTACGTATTTCGACTTCCTCTATACCTGCGGCTATTATCTCGTCGCAAATATTTTCGGTCATCATTACGTCGGCCTCCGCTATGATCTCGCCCGTTTCGGGGTGAACCACGGGGTGTACCGTATATCTTCCGAGAAGTCTTTCCTTGAGTTTTTCTATTGTTTCGTTTCCGTTCTTGATCTCCCGAACGACTATGCCCTCTGTCGAATGGCAGTTTTCCTCCCTGACGATAACGTCCTGGGATACATCGACAAGACGACGTGTAAGGTAACCGGAGTCGGCTGTTTTAAGTGCCGTGTCGGCGAGCGACTTACGCGAGCCTCTCGCACCGATAAAGTAATCAAGCACATTCAAGCCCTCTCTGAAGTTCGACTTGATCGGTATTTCCATTGTTTTACCGTTCGTTGCGAACATAAGTCCTCTCATGCCGGCGAGCTGACGCATCTGCTTGATACTACCTCTCGCTCCGGAGTCCGACATCATCTTAATGGGGTTATAGAAATCGAGTCCGTCCTGAAGTGCGTTTGTAACCTTCTTCGTCGTTTCTTCCCACGTGCTTACGACAAGGCTGTAGCGTTCCTCATCGGTAATTTCGCCGTTGATGAAGTATTCGGTGATTTGGTCTACCTTCTTCTCCGCTTCCGCAATAAGCGTCTTCTTTTCCTTCGGTATCGTCATATCCGGAACGGATATGGATATCGAGCCTCTTGTGGAGTACTTGAAGCCCATGGACTTGATATTGTCAAGCACCTCGGCCGTTACCGAAGCACCGTGATATTTTATACATCTGTCTACTATCTGTCCGAGCTTGCCTTTTGTGGCAACGAACGTTACTTCGAGATCAAGCTCCTTTTTCGGGTCTGTTCTATCCACGAATCCGAGATCCTGAGGTATATTTTCGTTGAATATAAGTCTGCCGAGCGTCGCATTGACTATTCCCGTGCGATCGATGCCGTTTACCGTCATTGTTCTTCTTATTCTTATGGGCGTATGAAGTCCGATGATCTTATTTTCATATGCCATAACGGCTTCATCGAAGTTCATAAACACACTGCCTCTGCCCACGAGCGATTCTTCGTAGAACTTGACCGTATATTTTCCGTATTTCTCGTCGTCCTCCGAAGGCACGGTGCCTATTTCGTTCTTGTAACGCACGTATTCGTCAAGTTCTTCGTCGGTTGCGGCGATAGTCAGATAATACGATCCAAGCACCATGTCCTGCGAGGGGACCGCAACGGCACGACCGTCTGCGGGCTTAAGCAAGTTCGATGCCGAGAGCATAAGGAATCTTGACTCCGCCTGAGCTTCCGAGGAAAGCGGAACATGGACAGGCATCTGGTCGCCGTCGAAGTCGGCATTGAATGCCGTACATACGAGCGGGTGGAGCTTTATCGCACGGCCGTCCACAAGCA
>CAZCJU010000010.1:0-34064 GCA_964498965.1 uncultured Lachnospiraceae bacterium | reverse complement strand
GGTAGCACAAAGTAACGGAGAGGACACCGACCTGCCATCGCAGGGTTTCTCAATGTCCGTCACACGGCTCGGTGGGGTTTTGTTTTTTCGGAAAAATAAGGAAAATGCTTGAAAAGGCCATAAAGATCATTGCGACGGCGTTTACGGCGGTACGAAGAAAATATAAGCTGACGCTTGACGAGGATCACGGTGCGAAAGCGGCGACGGGTATTTAACGCTGCCCGAACCTCAGGGATTATATCGGAGAAAATGCGAACGAAAAATGCGAATATTGCGATCGCATACCTCACTGCCCGAAAAACGACCGATCGTTGTTCGCCTGCGGACTTGCCGAACGATAATTCGAGTGAAGAAAACCCGCTGCCTCTTCGGTGATATGATACCGTCACCGGACGAACTTGCCGCATCGAATAACGGGGTAAGACACCTGCCGGGCTGCGGCAAGATCGAAATGTTAAAATATTTCACTCAAATAATTATAAAATTTTACATAACGCCGCTTGACAAAAGCGGCGTTATGGTATATTATAAAGCTGATTGAAAAAAATTAACGTGCATGGAGAACGCTCCGTGTACAGATATAGGAGGAACGATCAAATGGCAATACCCGTACAAATGCCTAACGTGGGAATATCGGTCGAGAGCTGTATTCTTACGGAATGGCATAAGAAAAAGGGCGAGCAGGTCACCGAGGGCGAGGTTCTTTTCACGTATGAAACGGACAAGACCACAACCGACGAGGCGGCTCCCGCCTCGGGAACTCTCATTGAGGTATTTTTCGAGGAGGGAAGCGAAATTCCCGTTATGACCAATATAGCGGTTATCGGCAAAGAGGGCGAATCGACTGCTGAGTTTGCACCCGCAGGAGCAGAAGAGCCTGCCGCACCCGCCGCAGAAGCACCCAAGACAGAAGCTGCACCCGCAGCTGCAGCCGCACCCGTTCCCACGGCAGCGGCGAATCCCGAGGGATTTGTAAAAGCATCTCCCAGAGCAAAGGCACTTGCAAAGAAAGCAGGTGTTGATTACAAATACGCAACACCCACAGGGGCAGAGGGCAGAGTTGTTGAAGCCGACGTGAGAGAGCTTATCGCAAACGGACCCAGTGCAACATATGCCGCAGCAGGTGCGTTCAACGGAAACGCAGGCACAGGCATAGGAGGCAAATTCTCCGTTGCGGATATCAATGCTCCCAAGGCTCCCGCTACAGCTCCCGCAGCCGCAACCGAAACCGTTGCGGATTACACGGACGAAAAAATGTCCGGTATCCGTCGTGCTATTGCGAAAAATATGCTCAATTCTCTCGCAACTACCGCACAGCTTACGAATACGACTTCATTCGATGCCGGTGAGATCATGTCTTACCGCAAGAAGCTCAAGGCAAATGCGGAAGCTATGGGCCTACCCAATATCACACTCAACGATATCATCCTTTATGCCGTATCGAGAGTTTTGGCAAAACCCGAACACGCAAATCTCAACGCACATCTGCTTGACGGCGATATTCTTCGCAAATTCAACGGAGTACATCTCGGCGTTGCGGTCGATACCGAACGCGGTCTGATGGTTCCCACGATCATGAATGCGGACAAGAAGTCGCTTGCGGAAATATCCAAGGAAGCCAAAGAGCTTGCCAAGGCTTGCCAGGGCGGTTCGATATCTCCCGATAAGCTCAAGGGTGCAACGTTTACGATATCCAACCTCGGTTCGTTCGGTATCGAAAACTTCACTCCCGTTATCAATCCCCCGCAAACGGGTATTCTCGGCGTAAATACGATCACCACAAGAGTTAAAGTGGTTGACGGTGAGCTTAAGCCCTACCAGGCTATGGCACTTTCACTTACATATGACCACAGAGCGGTTGACGGTGCTCCCGCTTCCAAGTTCTTGAAGGACCTTTGTGCAACTCTTGAAAACTTCACCGTTGCACTCAGCAAATAAGAGGTGAATATCATGGAAAAATTCGATCTCGTTATTCTCGGAGGCGGCCCGGCGGGTTATAATGCCGCACTCCGTGCATCCGCTGGCGGTCTTAAGACCGTTCTCATAGAAAAAAGAGCTTTGGGCGGTGTTTGCCTCAACGAAGGTTGCGTTCCTTCGAAAGCACTGCTTTATTCGGCGAAGGTATATGATTATGCGAAGCACGCAAGCACCTACGGTGTGACCGTTCCCTCCGCTTCGATTGACCAAAAGGCTGTTATCGCAAGAAAAAATAAAGTTATCAAAACTCTCGTATCCGGAATAGCCGCACAGGAAAAAGGTGCGGGCGTTAAAGTCGTTATGGGTGAGGGCATGATCGAAGGACGCGATTCCGACGGCTTTAAGGTAAAAGTCGGCGATGAGGTATATTGCGGCTCGCAAATGCTTCTCTGCACAGGTTCTATGCCTGTTGTTCCTCCGATCCCCGGCTTGAGGGAAGGTGTTGCCTCCGGCTTCGTTATGACGAACAGAGAGGTGCTTGAGCTTGAGAACATTCCCGACGAGCTTGTCGTTATCGGCGGCGGTGTTATCGGTCTTGAAATGGCTTCCTACTACAATTCGGTAGGTTCACACGTTACGGTCATAGAAATGCTCGACCACATCGCAGGCCCCACGGACAGCGATATCGCAAAAATACTCCTTAAGAATTATAAGGATAAGGGCATTACGTTCTGTCTTAAGTGCAAGGTTACCGGCGTCGGTGCAGACAGCGTAAGCTATGAGGACGAAAAGGGCAATCCCGTTACCGTTAAAGCGGACAAGGTGCTTTGCTCGATCGGCAGACGTGCCGTTACGACCGGCTACGGTCTCGAAAATCTCAATGTATACATGGAACGCGGTGCGGTAGTTACCGACGACCAGATGAGAACGAACATCGCCGGGCTTTATGCCGCAGGCGATATCAACGGAAAGATAATGCTTGCTCATACGGCTTACCGCGAAGGTGAGGTCGCAGTTAATACGATGCTCGGTAAAAAGGATACGATGAGATATAACGCTATTCCCTCCGTTATCTATACCAATCCCGAGGTAGGTTCGGTCGGCGAAACCGAGGACAGTGCGAAGGCTAAGGGTCTTGATGTCGAGATAGCTAAGTTGACAATGAGATACAGCGGACGTTACATCGCCGAGAACGAAGGCGGCGACGGTATCTGCAAAGTTATCGTCGATAAGAAGTATAAGAGAGTTTTGGGCGTTCACATGATCGCAAATTACGCCTCCGAGCTTATTTACGGTGCTGCGGCGATGATAGAAACCGAAATGACGGTAGATAACCTTAAGGAAATCGTATTCCCGCACCCGACCGTTTGCGAAGTGATCAGAGAAGCTCTCTTTGAGATAAAATAATTAAGATACTTGCTCCGTTCGGACGGCATATGCCTCCGAACGGGTGCGGAGCGGCTTGTCAAAGCCCGTTAAAAAAGTCAATAAATGAATTAGGAGATATAAAACGATGCCAAAGTCAATGTTCGTAGATCCTGCGAAAAGCTTTGAAAAACGCACGATCAAGCTTGATGATATTCCTGTTTGCGAATACAACAAGACTGTAGCCGACGAGAAGGACAACTTCTCCAAGGAAGATTTTCTCGGAATGTACGCCGATATGGTTGCTATCCGCGAATTCGAGTCCATGCTTATGGATATTAAGAAGAAGGGCGAATACAACGGTAAAAAATTTACATATCCCGGTCCGTCCCACCTCGGTTTGGGCGAGGAAGCAACTGCGGTAGGCCAGGCTTACGAGCTGGGTGTTGACGATTTCATATTCGGTACACACAGAAGCCACCACGAGGTCATAGCTAAGGCTATGTCCGCTATTAAGAAACTTTCCGATGACGAGCTTACAAAGATCATGGAAAACTACCATGAGGGTGCGGTATATGCCGTTGTTAAGAAGTATTCCAATGCAAAGACTGTAAAGGAGCTTGCAAAGGATTACTTTATGTACGGCTTGATGTGCGAGCTTTTCGCTAAGGATAT
The DNA here is from genome assembly GCA_964498965.1 of uncultured Lachnospiraceae bacterium. Classification (GTDB taxonomy): domain Bacteria; phylum Bacillota; class Clostridia; order Oscillospirales; family CAG-272; genus CAZCJU01. Next base: position 30,107 of record CAZCJU010000010.1, on the reverse strand, counting down.
GGGCTTTTCGAGAGGCTTGGGCGGCTCGATGCACGCATTCTTCCTGCCTTTCGGTATTTACCCCAACAACGCCATAGTAGGCGGTGCGGGTCCTATCGCAACAGGTGTCGCACTTTACAAGAAATGCAATAAGAAGCCCGGCATCGTAGTTGCCAACGCCGGCGACGGTGCCGCAGGCCGCGGACCCGTGTTCGAGAGCATGAACTTTGCCGCAATGGATCAATTCAACGAGCTTTGGGAGGATGGCTACAAGGGCGGTCTGCCTGTAATCTTCAACTTCAACAACAACCACTATGGTATGGGCGGTCAGACCAGAGGCGAGACGATGGCTTACGGCGATCTCGCAAGACTCGGTTGCATCGCACAGAACCAGATGAACGCAGAGAGAATCAACGGTTGGAATCCTCTTGCGGTCATCGATGCTTACAGACGTAAGATGAAGCTCATAAAAGAGGGCAAGGGTCCTGTTCTTCTCGACGTAGTTACATACCGTTTGGGCGGACACTCGACTTCCGACGTTATGTCCTATAGAACACCCGAGGAAGAGGCAGAGTGGCATAAGCTCGATCCTCTGACGATATTCCCCAAGCAGATCGTAGATGCGGGTGTTGCGACGCAGGAAGAGGTAGATGCGGTTCGCGATGCGGTTATAGATCGTAATCACAGAATGTTCATGCTCGCTTCCGATATAGAGATCGCTCCTTATACGGATTACGAGAAGAATCCGAGATTCCTCGAAGATAAGATGTTCACGGAACAGAAGATCGTTAAGATGGACGACCGTGAATGCGAGGTTTGCCAGCCTCTCGACGAGAACGAAAACGTTAAGAAGGTAAGAGGCAAGATCCGTTACGCTTATGACGCAAACGGAAAAGAAGTTTCCAAGATGAAGGCTTACAATATCCGCGACGGTATTTTCGAGGCCATTATCGATAAATTCTATACAGATCCCACGCTCATCGCATACGGTGAGGACGTTCGTTGTTGGAACGGTGCGTTTGCCGTTTACAGAGGTCTTACCGAAGCACTTCCTTATCACAGATTGTTCAATTCGCCTATTTCCGAGTCCGCTATCTGCGGTACGGCTGTAGGTTACGGTATGGCAGGCGGACGTGTTATCGTTGAGCTTATGTACTGTGACTTCTTGGGCTGTGCGGGTGACGAAGTGTTCAACCAGATGGCTAAGTGGCAGGCAATGACGGCAGGCGACCTTAAGATGCCCGTTGTTCTCCGTGTATCCGTAGGTAATAAGTACGGTGCTCAGCATAGCCAGGATTGGACAGCTCTTTGCGCTCATATCCCCGGACTTAAAGTTGTATACCCCGTAACTCCTTACGATGCGAAGGGACTTATGACTACGGCTCTTAATGGTACTGACCCTGTTGTATTCTTTGAATCTCAGAAGATTTACGACAAGGCCGAGTACTTCCAGAAGGACGGCGTTCCCATGGAAACGTATGAGATCCCGTTCGGCGAACCCGCTGTAAGAACAACAGGTAACGATGTTACCATACTTACTATCGGTTCCGCTTTGTATACCGCTATGGATACGGCTAAGGTTCTCGAGGAAAAATACGGTGTAAGTGCCGAAGTTATCGATGCTCGTTCCGTTGTTCCTTTCAACTATGATAAGGTTATCGAATCTGTTAAGAAGACCGGTAAGATAGTTCTTATCACGGAAGCTTGCGAGAGAGGAAGCGTTGCCGAAACAATGGCAGCTAACATTACGTCGCTTGCATTCGATTACCTCGATGCTCCGCCTGTTGTTATCGGTGCTAAGAACCTCATCACACCCGCATTCGAGTATGATAAGGAATTCTTCCCGCAGGTTGACTGGGTTCTTGATGCTATTCATCAGAAGCTTATGCCCCTCGCAGGTCATACACCCAAAAACAACTTCACCAACGAAGAACTTATCCGCCGTTACAAGAGAGGCGTTTAATTCCTATCGGCTGAGGCTAATAGGCTGAAAGTAGTATATTGCCGTGCGGTTCGACTTGATAATGAGTTGAACCGTGACGGCGAAAATTACCGCATAAAAAATTTTGAAAGGTATATCAAATGAAGATTTTTATAGATACCGCCAACGTTGAAGAGATAAAAAAGGCATACGCTCTCGGAATCGTTGAAGGCGTTACAACTAACCCCTCCATCATCGCTCGCGAGGGCAAGAAATTCGAGGACGCTATTAAGGAAATCGACGCTATCGTTTCTCCCGAAACACTCATTTTCGGTGAGGTAATTCAAATGGATGCCGACGGTATGTGCGAGGACGCAGACAAGATCGCAGCACTCCGTAAGAACATGATAATCAAGATCCCTATGTGTGCCGAGGGCCTTAAAGCGGTTTCCCGCCTTTCCAAGAAGGGCTACAGAACTTGCGTAACGCTCTGCTTCTCCGCAGCTCAGGCACTGCTCGCTTCCAATGCGGGTGCAACGTATGTTGCCCCTTTCCTCGGTCGAGTTGACGATATAGGTTGGAACGGTATGGATCTCGTAGCCGAAATTGCCAATATGTTCGCAATTCAGGGCGTTGATACACAGATCGTTGCCGCTTCCACGCGCCACCCCGTTCACGTTATCGAGCTTGCTAAGGCAGGCGCTCAAGTGGCAACCGTTCCTTACAAGGTAATTATGCAGATGGTCGATCACCCCCTGACAAAGAGCGGACTTGAAAAATTCATGGCCGACTGGGAAAAGATCCCTCACTGAGCGACGAATTGTACTCGCAACGCTTTTATTCGGTTTTGTAATATCAGGCACGGTGTTTGACCGTGCCTTTTTTATTTGTCGGTAAATCAAATCGGAAAATATGCTTTTTCTCTTGACAATTCGAAAGCGTTGTGGTATATTTGAACCGTTGAAACGGCAATATTTACATATCCAAAGTGTACTGATAAGACATAGGTGAAATATAGTGCCTTGATGCATTGAAATAAGGAGAAAAAATGTCTGAAATTTATACATCTGTCGAACAGTTGATCGGAAAAACTCCGTTACTGGAACTTGAAAACGTAGAAAAAAAATATGAGCTTAAAGCCAAAATACTGGCCAAGCTCGAATACTTCAATCCCGCAGGTTCGGTAAAGGACCGTGTTGGAAAAACAATGCTCGATGAGGCGGAAAAAACAGGTTTGCTCAAACCGGATTCGGTCATTATCGAGCCTACATCGGGTAACACCGGAATCGGTCTTGCTTCCGTTGCGGCAGCAAGAGGCTATAAAATTATAATTGTAATGCCGGAAACTATGTCGGTGGAACGCCGTAAGCTAATGAAAGCATACGGTGCGGAGCTTGTGCTGACAGACGGAAGTAAAGGAATGACTGGTGCGATCGAAAAAGCTGAGAAACTTGCGAAAAGCATCCCGAACAGCTTTATACCGGGGCAATTTATAAATCCCGCAAATCCGCTGGCACATAAGCTCGGCACCGGTCCCGAAATATACGAGGATACGGACGGAGCGGTCGATATCTTTGTTGCGGGCGTAGGCACGGGCGGTACGCTGACAGGAGTCGGAGAATATTTGAAAGAGAAAAAGCCGAGCGTGAAGATAGTGGCAGTCGAACCGTTTTCTTCACCCGTGCTTTCCGGCGGAAAAGCCGCACCGCACGCATTGCAGGGAATAGGTGCCGGATTTGTACCCGATGTGCTGAATACCGATATATACGATGAGATAATAACGGTGAAAAACGAGGACGCATACGATATGAGCAGAATGATGGGAAAAAGCGAGGGCGTTTTGATCGGAATTTCATCCGGTGCGGCACTGTATGCCGCAATAGAACTTGCCAAACGTTCCGAAAATAACGGAAAAAATATCGTCGTTCTGCTGCCCGATTCCGGTGACAGATATCTTTCCACGCAGCTTTTCGAAGAATAAAAAGCGGCAATAAAATAAGGTCCTTTGTATACTATTGTATACAAAGGATCTTTTGAGTTTTAATTACAGGCCGCTCAAATGAGTGTAAATGCTTTGACCGAGCTTACCGGAAAGGATCGCACCGCAATGCTCGTTTTCGACCCCGAACACGGATACACCGACATAATACGGTATATTGCCTATGAACATAACACCCGCATCGTGATTTATACGGTCGAGATCTCCCGTTTTGTGGGCGTATTTTACGGGACACGATATGTAACGCATTACGTGATTTTGGCAACGTTGATTGAATAATATCTCCTTTGCCGCCGTGCATAGTTCTGCGTTTAACAACTCACCGCGGAAAAGTTTTTCAAATGCGATCAGCATATCCGATTGTGATGTGTAGTTGTCTTGTCCGTGCTTGACGGCTTCGAAATCAAGCATTTTTCTGTTGAGCAAGGTCGAATGCAGACCGAGCTTGTTTCGGATATACTCGTTTACGGTGTCCTTGCCGATAAGCTCGATGAGTACGTTTGCACAAGTGTTGTCCGATACGATGATCATGAATGAGATCAGATCGTATAAGGTGCGACAGCATTCTCCACACTCAAAATATGTGCTGTCGGGCAGTATTCGATCATTCTTAACGAGAATTTTGTCGTTTAAACGCAGTCTGCCGCAACACACCTCGTCAAGCACCGCAAGCAATATCGGCAGCTTTATCAACGAGGCCGACCGAAGCACAAGTGATTCGTTTTTCGAATATAGTATGTCGCCGCCCAAAGGCTTTATCAAAACGGATACATTTTTTTCGAATGTGCCTATTATGCCGTCGAGCGTGTGTGAAAGCTCGGGCATTATATGTCCAGCTTCATGTCGCCGTTTTTGATCCAACCGAGTTTACGCATGCATTCCGATATGAAAAGCGAAATTGCGGCGGGAAGTATGAAATAGACGAGTACGATCTCACCCAAAACGATCAACGGCGATGTGCCGGCTTCCGTCATGACACTGAAGGTCGATATCGGTCCGACAAGTCCTGCGGTACCCATGCCCGAACCGACGGAATTGCTTTGCATTTTGAATACCATAGTCGATAAAGGTGCTATAACGGCACTCGAAATAATTGCGGGAAGCCAAATTATAGGCTTCTTTACGATATTCGGCATTTGAAGCATACTTGTGCCGACACCCTGTGCGATAAGACCGCCCATTTTATTTTCTCTGTAGCTTATCACGGCAAAGCCGATCATGTTGGCACAGCAACCTACGGTCGCCGCTCCCGCGGTGATGCCCGTAAGGCCGAGAGAAACCCCGATTGCCGCAGAGCTTATGGGAAGCGTCAGGAATATGCCCATAAGCACGGAAACGGTTATGCCGCCGATAAACGGGTAAGCTTCAACGTTTACATTTATAAGATTTCCGAGCCAATTTGTAAAATCCGTTATGTAAGGACCTGCCAGTAGTGCTGCCGCACCACCCGAAATGATCGTCACAAAAGGCGTGACAACGATATCGACCTTTGTTTTTCCGGCGACGAGTCTGCCTATTTCTATTCCGACATAAGCGGCAATAAAAGCGTTTAACGGGTCACCGGGGCCGGATAAGGAAAGCTTAAAGGCTTCTCCGTCGAACAGCTTCGCAAGCGTTGCGAGTACGGACGATGCCGAAGCACCGATAAGACCGCATACCGCAGCCGAAAGCATGACGAGCGGCTGCTGCTTAAGCTTGCAGGCAACTCCGCAACCGATCCCGGCACCCGTTGCAAGCTGTGCGATCAAACCTATCACGGTAAGATAATCGCCTACGATGCCGGGGACGTAGGTGCCGATCTGCTTTATGATCGTGCCGATTATGAGAGTCGAAAAAAGACCGAGTGCCATTCCGGATAAGCCGTCTATAAAAAGTCTGTTTAAATATTTTTTTACGCCTTTGACTAAGCCCATTTTACTTGATTCCTTCCGAGTTTTTGCCTTATGTATAAAACATTACATATTATGATATAATAAACGAGAGCAAATGTCAATAGCAAAATAACTCAAAAAAACACAAAAAGGAAACAAAAAAATGAAAAATACGATATTTTCGTTAATTCTGATAATGACGATGCTGTCGTTTGCATCGTGTGCCAAGGACGGAAAAGATACTACCTCGCATGAATCGAAAGTACCTTCGACCGCCCCGGTTACCGTACCGTCCACCGAACCGCATACCGATACTCCGCAAACGGAAAGAGTGACCGAAAACGGGGAAACGGGAAAGGTCACATTGCAAGATCCGCTCGATGCGATCTCGGATATGTTGACCGCAAACGACACCGACAGATCGGAAAAAAGAAAATAATTTCAAAATTGCGGCAAAGCGGCAAAACGAACTGCTTTGCCGCAATTTTTTTTCGAAATACGTAAAAATGTAAACAATTCAAGACGGACATAAACCGACAAAATTATTATGTGTCCGGTGGTATCATTTATTCGTAAGATATCGGTTTTGCTTAAGGAGGAAATATGCGGGGACTTGAAATGAAATGTGAAGATCTTGTGCTTACGGTGAGCCTGTCGGGCGAGCTTGATCATCATATGGCAAGCGGACTCAGAGATGAAATAGACGAAGAATTTTTCGATAAAAAGCCGAAAAAGCTTACACTCGATCTATCGGGTGTGGATTTTATGGATTCGTCGGGACTGGGACTGATAATGGGACGGTATGCACGTGCGAAAGCGGCTCGATGCGAATTCAATGTAAAAGGACTGAATAAACGAGGCGAAAAGATCCTTAAAATGTCGGGTATGGACAAGCTCATCACCTACGAAACGGAGAAAAATAAAAAATGAAAAAAACAAAGCTGAATGAAATGAAGCTCGTTTTGCCGGCACGTTCGGAAAATGAAGCCCTTGCCCGCTCGGTCGTGTCGTTTTTCGTATCAAAGCTCGATCCGGGAATAGAGGAGCTTGCCGATATACGATGTGCGGTGAGCGAGGGCGTTACGAACTGCATAGTCCATGCGTATAAGGGAAACACAAACGGAAAAATGTACATAAACGCACGTTGCTATGACGACAATACCGTGGAGATCGAAATAAAGGATAACGGCGTGGGAATCGCAGATATCGAACAGGCAATGCAACCGCTGTACACAACGGGTGGAGAGGAACGAAGCGGAATGGGATTTTCGATAATGCGTTCGTTTACCGATAAGCTGAAGGTAAGCTCCGCGGTCGGAAAAGGCACTCGTGTGGTTATGGTGAAAAAAATCGGATAGGCGGTGTTTGTATGACCGAGAGAGGGACGGACAAAACGACGGATTTTTCCGAAAACACGGAACTGATTAAAAAAGCACAAAGCGGTGACAGAGAAGCGATGAGCCGAGTGGTCGAAAAGAATATGGGCCTTGTCAAAAGCATAGTGCCGAGATTCGCCGACAGAGGTACGGAATATGACGATCTCGTCCAAATCGGCACTATGGGCATGATAAAGGCGATACATTCGTTCGATGCATCGTATAATACCGTGTTTTCGACATATGCCGTTCCTCTTATAATCGGCGAATTAAGACGCTTTTTGCGTGATGACGGACTGATAAAAGTGTCGAGAAGCGTAAAACAGCTCGGAATGAGAGCAATGCGGGAAAAAGATGCATACGTCAAAGAACACGGTGACGAGCCGAGCATCTCACAGCTGTGTACACTTTGTCAGACAACACGAGAGGAGCTTGTTTTCGCACTCGAAGCGTCGTTGCCCGTTCATTCGCTTGCCCAACAGGTAGGCGAGGACGAAACGATGACACTTGAGGGAACGATCCCGGAAAAGGAAAATGCAATAGAAAACCTGTGCGATACGCTTTCGCTTAAGGAAGCATTACGGAAGCTCGAACCGATAGAAAGAAAGATAATATACCTTAGATATTTCTCGAATATGTCGCAACAGCAATGTGCCGATCGGCTCGGACTGTCGCAGGTCAAGGTGTCAAGACAGGAAAAAAAGATATTCGAAAAGCTCAGAGGAGAGCTTTTGAAGTAATTAATCAAAAATTTACAATTCGTAATACGATTTGAGTTGACATGAACCGTAAATAATGGTACAATAATCTGCCGCATAATGTCAGGCTTATTTAAATCAAGAAGAGCTGACACTTCTTGTGCCTAACTTAGCGAGTTTATATTGAAAGCGAGGTGCTGTTTCGTGTTTGCTATAATCGAAACAGGCGGAAAGCAGTACAAAGTATCGGAGGGCGATGTTCTTTTCATCGAAAAGCTCGATGTTGAACCCGGCTCGACCTATACCTTCGATCGTGTTTTTGCCGTATCCGGCGAAGACTGCTTCAAGGTAGGTACCCCCACAGTCGAGGGTGCGACCGTTACCGCAACCGTTGAGAAGAACGGCCGCGGTAAGAAGATTTATGTTATGAAATATAAATCGAAGAAGAACGAGAAGAAGAAGATCGGACACAGACAGGCATATACCAAGGTCACGATCAACACTATCAACGCATAAGTATGACGAAAATAATTTTCTATAAGTCAAACGGAACGTATTACGGCTTTAAGGAGGTCGGTCACAGCGGATACGACGATGCCGGACGCGATATCGTGTGTGCCGCAGTATCGGCGATGACGATGCTCGTGGTGAATACGGTCGAGGTGTCGGTCGGCTCGAATGTCGATTATAAGATCGACGAAAAAAGTACCGATATAGAAGTCGTGGCAAAGGGTGCTTTGCCGAAATACGAAAGCGACGAAAAAAAACGTTTTGCCGTTGCCGCCGTTATGCAGGGCTATTACCTGCAGTTGAACGATATGATAGAGGATTATTACGATTATTTAGAGGTTGATGAAATCGAAAGGGATATTTGACGTATCCTACGGTAAAAAATACGGAGGTAAAAACGATGCTTAGAATCAGCTTGCAATTTTTTGCACATAAAAAAGGTGTCGGTTCGACTAAGAACGGACGTGACAGTAATGCTCAACGCCTTGGCGTTAAGAAATTCGACGGCGAAGCGGTGCTGGCAGGAAACATAATCATGCGTCAGAGAGGCACGAAGATCCATCCCGGCAACAATGTCGGAATAGGTTCCGACGACACTCTTTATGCTCTTATTGACGGTAAGGTCAAGTTTGAGCATATCGCAAACGGCAGAAAGCGTGTAAGCGTATACGCCGCCGACTAAACAAGTCAGATAAAGAAAGCACATAACCCACCATTGTGAGCTATGTGCTTTTTCGTTTTCTCATTTTCAATCAATAACAGCAGATATGTAAGGTGTCACCATCAAAGAAAAGCTGTTCTTCGGCATTGAATTCATCCCAATCCTTATTTGCAAAATGTTCATTGAACACTTCGTATTGCTTAGGAATTACGGTGAAGTGATTATCACCCGAAATGGCGTTTAATATTGATTTTCGTGCCGGAGAATACGAAACAGCACTGCCCTCGGCATATTTAGGTGTATTCGAAGCAAAGTTGTTACCATTGCAATTTGCATCATCGTAAAATGTGACGAATTTTACCGATATTCCGCTCTTTTTTTCGTAATTGTCGATTTCATCCAATATTGCGTTTGCCCAAGCAATGTCTTTGCCGTTAATCTCTTTCAGCGTTAATTCGGCATTAACTATCTTAAATGCATTTGCACAAAAGACTGTGAAAAGCAAAACGGCAACAAATGAAGCTACGGATTTTTTGCTACATAATGTCGCAATGCCTGTGCTAATAAGGAAAAACGAAGAAAAAACAACAAATAGTGATCTGGATGTTGTAACAGAAACTAATGAAACCGCATATGTGCAACAATACGCAAACGCCACGGCACAGGCGAAAACAAGCACTTTCTTGAATTCCTTTTTTTTGTATGCACGAACGATCAAACAGATAAACCATGTTAAAACAACGACAATGTACGATAAGGTCAAAAATTCAGTTTCAAAAAATCCTCTGCCCTTGAGGTATGAATGTTGTTTTTTCAAAAGATACACAGCCGTATCAAAAATATGTCCGAGTGAAAGATTCATTCTGTTGTTGGCAACGAATTCGAATGCCGAAGCAATTCCGAAAGCAATAGCAGTGTATATAATTCCGCTTGTCAATACAATTATTGCCGGCTTGACAAAAATTTTTAGCATTTCCTTTATGCTGTTCGTTTCTTTTTGGTATAAGACAACGCAGCAATATGCGATCATATATATCATAAAAAGAGCTATAAACTGCTGGAAAATTCCCGTTGCAAGTATCATACAAACGGAAGCGAGAATACAGTTAAGCAGCCTCTGCGAATTGATAAGCAATATGACAGCAGAGCAGGTCAATATGATCGCAATTGCGGCAATGAATATGCATTCGGGAAAAGACAGGATATCGCAAAACCATACATTGCAAATTGAAATTAAAAGCGAAATATCCGTTACGGCAAGCGATAAAAGCGATTTTTTCTCATATGTATCGTAAAATTTCAACGTAAGTGCCGTAAATGCCGCAGATACCGTTAATATGAAGAAACAAATATCGAATGTGCAGTTAAGTATCGGATTGTGACCGAGTATACCCAGAAGTCCGTACAGCAGCCCGCCGAAGAAGCGGTAGTTGCCTATACATATCATGATGTTTGAAACGTAACCGTTTACGAGAATACCGTAGGAATCAACAGAATAGTTTTGCCCGCCGAACACAAAAAGAAATGAAATCAGCAGAATGTTGATCAGATATAGGCGTGTGAATTTTGATTTTAAAAGCTTCATAATCTTTTATCTCGAATGAATTTGATTTTGTTTGAATGTGTGTGCATTCTCGATGTATTCGAATATGCTTAAAGTGAATTTGTACAAAAAAAGTTCAAATCAAAGATTTAATTTTTCTGATTTGCTTTACGGTTTTCTTCTTAATACTTTTAATGCCGTGCTTTACAGTGTACAATTTTTCACGCAAATTCCTTTGTTGCTTTTTCGGACTCGGAGCTGCGATTGATGATTCTGCCGGCGGTTGTGTATTCGGAGCAGGCATCACACCGAGGTTTTCGTAGTTTACCTGTATTCCGTAGCGGTCAAAAAGTTCTTTGTTTTTATATAGGAATTTTCCGGCGTATATTCCGTACCCGTCCTTGACATCGATTCCATAGTGGAATATACCCGGCATGACACCGTTTGTATTGTTTATTTGAAGAACCTTTTTGCTTGTTCTTTTTGAACGAACCGGGGCATACATTTCAAATTCCCAAGGCGTTTCGTGATCTCTTATCAAATCGAGCAACCATTCCCTACGCCATAACGCCGTTTGAGTATTGATGCGGTGAGCTACCACAATGTCGTCCTTTGAAATAAAACGCTCGGTTACCGAATTTTGCGGGGGGGGGAGCTTTGAAGACTTGATGCTCGTTATATCTTAAGCCGATAAATCCGACTTGAGTATCGTTTTTTATCAACCTATGTGCTTCTTCAAATGCCTCGGTGTTGACTTCTTTTTGCAGAAAAAAATCTTCCAAAAAAAACAGTATAAACTCCGTATCGATTTGCTCTAAAACTTTACGTAACCGCTTTGCCCAAGGAATGTTTTTTTCGGAATTTATCGTTTTGACATTCAAATGATCACATTTATAGGACAGCTGTTCTGTGTTTAAGACAATATCATACGGGCAATCGGGCCATTGAATTGAAAACAATCTGAAAAACGGATTCCATGCGTCCTTGTATTTGTCACAGCTGTTCACCACAATTGTGATATCTTTTGCAACTTCTTCCATGATTTTCCCCCTATATCGGTTATGAAATGAAAAATTTCTTTTTCAGAGATTCTTTGAGCGGCTTGACAATGGCTATGACGATTAGCATCATGCCGATTAAAAACATTGTGATCATTGTGCATGGCGACCACACGAACATTTTTGTGTGAAAGGTTATCGAAATCAGAAATTCAATCAATACCGTCCACGCACCGAGGGCTATAAACGCTCCGCCGAACATATACAGTCTGCCGTGCTTTATGTACCTTAACAGTACGACAAGTGCGGTTATTATTAAACAGAACGCTCCGCATACGGGAAAAGCAAAGCTTAAAAACCAATTTCCGCCCGTTTTCAAGTCAATATACAGCAGATAAACTATCGCACCGGCAAAATCGCACGGAACGAAGATAACGGGATTGGGCGAGCGAAACCAAAGCGGAAACACGAATGTAATATAGCCGAGCAGGACACCGCCGGCGGTGTATCCGGACCAATTTATGCCGCCGTTTATCGTGAATTCCAAGATCAACGGCAAAAGCAACGTGAGCAGAAAAAGAACGGTTACTATGAAAAGCAGTCCGTGCCGGTTGAATTCTTCGGAAACGAACTCGTTTTTCGGATAAGTGCTTTTTTCCTCGTAGGGCAAGTCGGGGTGATATATGCGTGTCGAGCATATCGGACAAAGGCTTTGTCCGTCCGAGAGTTTAGCCCCGCATTTTACGCAATACATTATATCTCACCTCTTGTGTTGCTCTCAAGCTCCGGCTCAAGCCCGAGTGAACGCAGTACTTCGTATAGGCTCGCTTCAAGCACGGGTTCGCTTATGTTACGGATCATGTTCAGGTACAGCTTGCCTTTGTAGGTTATGGCGGAGGTGTTGTACGGTGCCGCCGCCTGAGAGCCTAAAACGAAATCGAGCCGTGATACCTTGTCCTCGAATTCCTCGGGCATTTTCACAACGCCCAAATTCGAAAACGTAAAGCATGATTTTTTCTCTCCCACCGCATTGAATACGAGCTTCATTACAATGTTTTTAATGAACAGCGGAACGACCTTTATTATAAACAGTTTTTCGCTGTTCACGTTCGTCGCTATCATCGATTCCATGTTTTTTTTGCAAATAAGCAGGCTCATTTGGTGGTGTACTATGTCGCATATCTCGTCGAAATCGTATTCTCCGAGCCTGGGATCTATACCCACCGTTGCATACAAAACAAAGTTGCGAAGCGTTTTCGACGGGAACATCTTGCGAAGATTTACGGGAATGAGGATCTTTACCCGACGGTACTTTTTCGATTTTGCGGTACGTTGACGCTGTACGGCATCGGTCGCAAGCATGAGAGCGGCGGCAAGATAAGCCGTCACGGTCACTCCGTGCTTTTTTGCCTCGTCCGTAATGCGGGAAGCATCGAAAATAAATGTCGTGTTCGTCTTGAAGCCGTCAATGTCCCGCCGACCGGTTATCTTGAAAGCGTCGGTGTCGGTGCGGGAAGCCGGAATCTTGCCCGCATATTTCGGGAAGCTGTCCTCAAGCTCTTCTTCGTTCGGCTCTTCGAGCCTGTCAAGCACACCGCAACCGAAAGGAACTTTAACGCCGTACTTCTGATAAATGTATTCGCTCACAAGAGTTTTGAGAAATATAAGCCCGCCGTTCCCGTCCGTTAAGGCGTGAAAAAATTCCGTCGCTATCCTGTTTTTATATACGATCACCCTGAATGCACATTTTCTTATGTCGTCAAACGGCATTCTCGATAACGGATACGGCTTTTCCTCCATTATCTGCGGTGCGGCGGGGATCTCTTCCAAATAGTACCAGAAAAAACCTGTTTTTATGCGAACCGCTATGGATGGAAAACGTCTTACGGTAACGTCAAGCGACGATTGAAGTACTCGCACGTCGATATCCTCGTTGAGCGTTGCCGAAAGCCTGAAAACATTGCTCCAGCTCCGTGTGCGTGCGGCGGGAAAGATCTTCGCCGCATTGTCGAGTGACATCCAACGCAGCTTCTTTTGATGCGGAACGTTCGTTCCGATGAATTTCCTTATGCGGTCGAAATCGCGTCGGTTTTCCTTCAAACAGTAGAGAACATAGCCGTGCCACATATGCGGCGTGATGTACAGCTCGCTTTTTCGCCCGGCTTTTTTCAGATTTTCGTGTAACGTTACCGAGTCGCCGAGCATTATCTCGTCACCGCCGACGAAAATAAGCGACGGCGGCAACCTGTCGCATGAAGCGAACATGGGCGATATCAACGGATCGCTTTTCGCTTGAATGTCCCGAGCCGTGTCTTTTTCAACCTTCGGATATATGTGCTTTCCCTCGCCCTCAGCTCCGTAAACGTAGCAGTCGGCAAAATACTTGAGCCGCTGTACCGACATCGACGGGTCCGCCTTTTCGTTTTCCGCATAAGACGGTGAACTTGATGTCAGATCCGTCCAAGGCGATATGGCTATTATACATGCGGGCATGCTGCGTCCCTTTTCACGCAATTTCAGACAAAGCGAATAGCAAAGACCGCCGCCGGCACTTTCTCCGCAAAGTACTATCCTGTCGGGAGAATATCCGTTCGATAAAAGATATCCGTATGCGTCAAGACAGTCGTCAAGTGCGGCGGGAAACGGGAACTCCGGGGCAAGCCTGTAGGATACGCAGAGGACACGCATTCCGCATTCGGCACAAAGCACCGTTCCGAAACCTTGAGCGTAGTCAAGGCTTCCCGTGATGAAGCCGCCGCCGTGCAGGTAAAGAATTATGCCGCCCGACACCTCATCCTCGGGAGTGAGCATGACGCACTCGATCGAGCCTATTCGAAGCGGCTCGGACCGTACACCTTTTCTGTGTGTTAGGACGAGAAGCTTTCCTATTGCGTCCTGTCCTCGCCTTGCGGCAGAGATCGTGGAGTTTTCGAGAAATGGCTTCAACAGCGTTAATTGCGAACGAAAAAATGTGTTTCTGTGTTTCATCGACTTTTCCGTAAAATTTCTTTCAGTATGTATTATACAACAATAAGCTGCCCGTGTCAATAACTCTGAGTGTAAAAAATGCGAAAAAATCTTCGGACTGTTATTTTAATGTTAACAAAACGGGCTGATTTCAAGCTTAGTGTAAAATAATAATCGGCAAAAGGAAGAAGATTCAAGTAAAAAAGATGGAACCCATTTTGCGAAAGGGGTTCCAACGCACACGAACCTGTGGTATAATGAATTTGCAGAAACAACATATCAAGGAGAGTGTACATAATGAGTATAGCAGAAAACCGTATAGAATTCAAGAGTTTAGAGGAAAAAGCAAGCTGTTTTGTTACGTGCGGCAAATTGTTCTCACAACTGTTCGGACTTAATTATCAGCTGATGATGGTCGTGGGTGCGGCGTTCGTGCTTGTCTACATATTCCTCGGCGGCTTTCTTGCGGAAAGTGCATCGGATTTTATGCAGGGCATCGTTATGATAATCGCTTTGACCGTCATCGTCATAGTAAGCACCGTTAAAGCCGGCGGACTGTCGAATGTTATCGAAAACGCAAAAAAAATTCCCGGCTTCCTCGAATTTTTCGGAATGGCAAATCCCACCGCCGATAATGGCGTTCAGGTGGCGGTGGATGCGTTCGGCGAAAAGCTTCCTTACGGTATTCTCTCCGTTTTCTCGATGCTTGCATGGGGCTTGGGCTATTTCGGTACGCCTCAGGTGCTTTTGAGATTTACGGCTACACGCAAAGAGGACGAACTTATGGTGAAAATGTTGACGATTCGTTTCTTATGAGCTTCGGAATAACGAGATACATCGAAGCACCGAATGCGGAAGTGAAGTAGTTTTAAACGAATAAAGGTCTGTTTCAAATGCTCTGATTTTGCATTTGAAACAGACCCTTGAACTGTTTTGAGTTTATTCGAAATCGAGGCAATTTTTCTTTATTGCCGGCAATTTGCCAACCGCAAGAGCGGCAAGCGAGGTTACTGCTATTTCCGGAAGCATATAGCAACCGTTATAGCAGACCGAGTACAGCAGTGCGAGGGAAAAACCCGAAAAAGTGTCAAGCACCGCATTTGACGGAAATACATCGGTGAAAAACCATTCGGCATAGCTTCCGAAAAATATCGCACCCGAAACGATATGTGCGAGATATCTTAAGCCGCCCGCCAAAAGCGAGCCTGAAAACAGGGCGATATGCGGCTTTTTTTTGCGGAAAAATCCTCCGAGACCGAGGACGGTATATGCGATAACGTAATCGAGCATACACATGATAATGACCTTGTACCAGACCATTTGAGCGTCGCCCGGCAAGACGAATTGCGTGATCGTCTTTATGCCCGTCAGCATTTGCAGTATACTGTAAGCGACACCGCAAAACAAGCCCCATTTCACTCCGTGACGGTAGGATATGATGATAACGGGCAACATACTAAGCACCGTTATGCTTCCTCCCCACGGGAACTCGAAAAGGACGATAAACGACAGAATGACTGCCAAAGCGAGTAATATTCCGCTTTCGGCAAGTCGGCGTGATTCATACTTCATAGAAATCACCTTTCAAAATTACTCGTACAAGAAAAAACAGAAACCGATAACGGTTTCCGCAGGTCACGTATTTATGCTTGCAAAAATACACCTACGTCGGCATTATCCGAATCAGGTTGCGGGTCGAAGCGAATGCTTCCTCTCAGCCGTAACAGCTCCCCTATTTTCTCTTATACTCTCTCGATTATATCACGTGGCGGTGCTTTTGTCAAGCCCCGGACGAGGAATTTTTTATCATTTCCGCAAGTTTTATTATGTCGCTTATATCGATTTCTTCGTCACCGTTCACATCGGCCGGTTGAAGATACAAATCGACTGTTTTTTGATGTATGTAAGCGTCGAGCAGAAGAAGATCCGTCGTATTTATTTTACCGTCGCCGTTCACGTCACCCGCAACGTAAATTTTTTGAATTATTTCGTAACTGATTCCGTTCTCTTTGACATATGACAACGCCGCACTGTCTGCATAGCAGTATACCGTCAGATTTTCGCATTTTCCGAATATATCGTAGCCGAATTTCGTCACGTTTTCGGGTACGATTATGCTTTGAAGCGACGACGAACCGTAAAACGCCCTGTCGCACAGCTCGGTCACCGAATCGGATATCACGAGTTTTGACAGCGATGTCCCGTAAAATGCGTTTCGGCGAACCGTTGTTACATTGTCGATCGTATATTCGCCGTCTATGCCCTCGGGCATATATACGACTTCGTTTCCGGATATAAGCACCGGAGGCTTTACGTCATATGAAGTGTTTTCTTCGGAAACGGATACGTTTTTGAGCCGAGTACAGCCGGAAAAAGCGTATTTGCCTATGTAATTGACGGATGCCGGTATAGATATTTCTTCGAACGCACAGCCGTAAAATGCACGCATACCTATTTTTTCGAGGGTTGGCGGCAATTCGATCGACGAAAGCGAAGTGCAACCGAAAAACGTAAAGTCGGATATTTCCGATACCGATGGCAACGTGATCGACGTGAGCGATGTGCAGGCACGAAAAGCACCCTTTCCGATATCGAGTTTCGCATCGGCAAATTTAACGCTTGTAAGCTCGGCACATTCGGCGAACGTCTCGTTTGCGACTTGCGAAAGCACGGAGGGAAGAACTACACTCTTTATGCGGCTTTTATAAAATGCACGCTCGCAGATACCGTCGAGAGTATAAGAGGAAAACGACGGCGGAACGATAACGTCCGTATCCGAACCGTTGTAGGAGATAATGTATGCGTACCCGTTTTCGTATTCGACCTCAAACGCATCTTCCGACGTATATGCGACGGAATCCGAAACAGCTTCGGCACGGTGAGAAAAAAGCGAAATGTATGAAGCGATCAAAACGGTAGCGAGCAAATATATTCGTACTTTTTTTATTAACGATGTGCTTGTCATGGCTTTGACGAAGCCGCCTTTCATCTGATTTGCGGAGGGAGATATCTTGTGATGTATTTTACCATATTGTCGGGAAAAATGTCAATGAATAAATCGCACAAAAATTAATTAAAATTTTGTGCGATTTGAACAATAAATTAATTTCAGCTTTGTGTAACGTACCTTTTTATGTATTCCTCGGAAAGGATCGCACACGTGTGTATCGTCACATACTGCCCTTTGATATACATGGAGGCACGTGAAACGCCCTCGTACCGCATTCCGCATTTATCCATTACGCGTCGGCTCGCAGCGTTGCCGTCCATATAGCGTGCCTGTATTCGGTGCAGATTCAGCTCCATAAATCCGAAATCGAGTACTCGCCGAAGTGCCTCGGGTGCGTAACCGTTACCGTGATACGACGGATTTACAACGTAACCGACCTCCGCAGAATTGTTCGGCAGGTCAAACGATGTAAAACCGCAGGTGCCTATCATTTTTCCGCTTTCCTTAAGTGTGATCGCCCAGTCGAAAAATTCACCTCTGGAATATTGCTTTTGAATGTATTCGAGATAACGCCGTGTGTACAGCCTGTCGGGATGCTCGCTCCACGTGAGATATTTCGTTGTGTCGGCAAGATGCGAATACTCATACATATCCTCGCAATCGCACGGTTTCATACGCCGCAACAACAGGCGAGGCGTGTCGAGAGAGGGTATTTTTTTGAATTTTTTCGAAAGTATGTCCTTGTTCAAATCTATCACCTCGGAGTGTTAAGAATATGTTAATTATGACTGAAATACATTGACAAAAAAAACATTCATGATAAAATATATTACGAAGTTGCTTAGGCAAGGATCGTTCCGCTGTTCGGACAGCACATTCCTGTCGGCATTCGCAGATCTCTTGCCGAACCGAACGACGGTACAAGCACCTTATTGAATGATTGAAAGGAAAAACGTGAAATGGCGTTTTGCGATTACAGGCACGATAAAAAATTCGCTCCGGTGAGAAGATACGTTTTGATGAAGCGTATCCGTTCGGTGCTTCTGTTTGCGGCATTTATGACAATCTGTTTGCTGTTCGGCAGATGGTGGGGCGGCTCAAGCAGATATGCAAACGAAACGACCGGTATGATATTTTGCGGGATCATCGGGCTGTGCGGTATCAAGTTGTTCGGAGTGCAAAAGCTGGTCACCGACAGGTATATAGAGGGCGAGATCACCGAGCTGGGCGAAAAAGCCGTGGACGCAACAAATTCGGCACATACGCAAATGATAAAATTCGGGAAGCAGATAACCCTAATAGAAATGTATATCCTGATGCCCGACGGAAGCGTGAAAATGCATACGATGAAATTCGACGGAATACCGCCGGATCATTACAAGGTCGGCGATAAGGTACGCCATTATCCGGGCTTGGTGCTTTTCGAAAAAGAAAATAAAAGCGGCGACGGTAAAATCGTATGCTCGGTTTGCGGAAATTATCTCTCGAATGATGAGGAAAATTGCCCGTTTTGCCGATATCCGTTGCTGAAATAGATTTTTCGGGGCTGTTTCAAGTTAAGTTTTCGGAGAGTTACATCGTGACAACTCAACAAAAAGCACTTGCATACCGTTATCGGTAGGTGAGTGTTTTTATATAGGTCGTCGATCGTATGAAAACCGTCCGTAAAATTCGAAACAGCCCCTTTTTTGTGCTTATTTCTTATTTTTTCCGAGCAGTGAGCTTTTTATATCCCACAGTTGCTGTGACAGGTCAACATAATAGTTATGCGGGTTTTCGAAACGTGTTACTTCGTCCCACAGCGTGTCGAGCTGTTCCGCACAGTACTTGCGTATTTCCGCAATGCTCGGAGAGGTGTATACGCATTTTCCGTTTTCGAATATCGGCACAGACAGCTTTTTTGCCGTAAAATCGGTGAGCGTTTTGCGTTTCCATGTGTAATCGGGATCGAATATTTCAAGCGGCTTCGATTCGTCTATCTCCTCGTCGTGCAGACAGATAAGATCCGCCGCCGCTTTTCCCGAGTTTTTCTCGAAAAGTCGGTATACCGTCTTGAAGTGCGGATTGGTTACCTTTTCGGGGTTTTCGCTGATCTTTATTTTCGGAATTATGTTTCCGTTTTTATCCTCGACTGCCGCCAGCTTGTATACGCCGCCGAAAACAGGCTCGCTCTTCGAGGTTATGAGCCGCTCGCCCACACCGAAGCCGTCAATGCATGCTCCTTGATTGATAAGATCCCTTATAAGGTATTCGTCGAGAGAGTTGGATACGATTATTTTGCAATGCTCGTAGCCTGCCTCGTCGAGCATCTTTCTCGCCTTTCGCGACAAATATGCGATATCTCCGCTGTCAAGGCGTATTCCGAGCTTAACGCTGCGGTTGTTTTTGCCGAAACAAGTATCGAAAGCCTTTATGGCGTTTGGAATACCGCTTTTCAGCACGTTGTAAGTGTCAACCAAAAGCGTCGCGCTCTGCGGGTAAAGCCGACAGTACGTTTCAAAGGCTTTGTATTCGCTGTCGAACATCTGCACCCACGAATGTGCCATCGTTCCGCTTGCGGGTACTCCGAAATCACGATCCGCTATCGCACAGGCACTGCTTGAAACTCCCGCAATGTATGCGGCTCTTGCACCGAGTATCGCTCCGTCCGCTCCCTGAGCTCGCCTTGAACCGAATTCCGCTACGGGACGTCCTGCGGCGGCACGTACTATCCTGTTCGATTTCGTGGCTATGAGTGATTGGTGGTTGAGTGAAAGCAATAAAAATGTTTCGATAAGCTGTGCCTCGGTCGCCTTCGCACGAACCGTCAAGATAGGCTCGTGCGGGAATATCGGCGTACCTTCGGGAACAGCCCATATGTCACCCGTGAAGCGAAAATCTTTCAGGTAATTTAAATATCCATCCGAAAAGATCCCCTTTGAGCGTAAAAATTCGATATCCTCACCGCTGAATCCGAGGTTTTTGATGTATTCGATCACCTGCTCCAGACCCGCAGCAATGGCAAAGCCGCCTCCGTCGGGAACGCGGCGGAAAAATACATCGAAATACGAGATCTCGTCCGCCATTCCGCTTTCGAAATAGCCATTACCCATCGTCAGCTCGTAAAAATCGCATAAAAGCGTGTAATTTTTTTCTGTCATTTTATTTATACTCCTTAATTTGTTCGGAACTATTCAAAATCTTTGCCGCTTTCCGTGTATACGCACGTGCGGCACGGGGCGTACAGATCGGTCAGCGGGTTGGTAAAGCTCAGACCGAGATATTTCTCCGTCGCCTGTAATATGTGGTCGGGGTTTATGTAATTCTCGCCCGAAGCGGAAAGCACTGCCGTAACGTCGGCTCCTCTGTCGTTTCCGACGACGGTAAAGCTTTTTATAAACGGCGATATGTCGAAGTCCATGTACCCGCTCTTCGTTTTTTTTGTTCGCTTGTTGATAATGACTTCATGTTCGAAAAGCCGTAAAAGCCGATCGCACATTTCGCCGTCGAGTAACGGCGATACAAGCTCAATATCATACTTTGCCCACTTGATCTCGGAAAAATCCGTCTTAGGCTCGTAGCACGATGTTATCGAGATGTTGTCGGGCAACTTTTCGTTTAATCGTCGGCTCAATCCGTCGATCTCCGTGTTCTCGCTTACGTTTATGTCGAGAAATTCGCATATACTCGCCGTCCCGACGGAAAGCGGAAGCGAAAAACGCAACTTCGGACGGGGATTGTAACCGTGAGAGTACTCTACGGCGATGCCTGCCCGCTTTATAGCACTCTTCATCGTTCGGTCAAGATCCAAATGCGATATGAATTTGGCTTTCGAAAGCTTGGAAAATTTAAGCCTTACTTGCTTGAAGCCTTGCACCATGTACAGTTTCCTCCCAATTTTGACGCACCGCAGCCCGCACACGAATGCATACAGTCCGGTGTCGTCGTTTCTTCGTATGCCTTACGGCGTTCACGCAAAAGAAATTCCTTGCTTATTCCGCAATCTATGATATCCCAAGGGAACACCTCGTCCTCTTTGCGTATACGTTGTGCGTAAAATTCGGGGTCGATGCCGACAGCTCCGAATACGCTTATCCATGCCTCATAGTCGAAAAAGTCATTCCACGCGTCGAATTTAATGCCTCGCCTGTGTGCTTCGAGCAATGCCGCACCGAGTCGCCTGTCGCCTCTTGCGAATACGGCTTCGAGCTGCGAAACACGTGCGTCGTGATAGTCTAATTTTATGCACCTGTTTTGCGTGACGGATACCAAATGCTTTTGTTTTTGTTCGAATTCGTCGATACTGTCTTGCCCCTCCCATTGAAATGCCGTGAAGGGCTTCGGAACAAAGCACGAAACGCTTGCCGTGACAACCGGCTTGCCCTTGCGACGCACGGCGTAAAATTCATCGACCACACGATTTGCCACGCCGTATATTCCCTCGATGTCCTCGAGTGTTTCCGTCGGAAGTCCGCACATGAAATACAGCTTAACTCTGTCACGTCCCCCCTCGAATGCCGTCCTTACCGCATTCGTTATCTCGCTTTCTTCGAGATTTTTGTTTATAACGTTGCGTAAGCGTTGAGTTCCCGCTTCCGGAGCGAATGTCAATCCTGTTTGCCTTACAGCGGATACCTTTTCCAAAAGCTCTGCGGAAAATGCGTCCGCACGCTGAGAGGGCAGGGAAAGACTTATCATGTTCTCCGAACACCACGGTAAAAGAAGCTCGGTCAGCTCACGCAGTCGGGAATAATCGGAAATGGAAAGCGAGCAAAGCGAGATCTCGTCGTAGCCCGTGTTCGCAAACAGCGTCTTTGCCTGTTCGTTGAGCGTTTCCGGCGATCTTTCCCGTATAGGTCTGTATATCATGCCGGCTTGACAAAAACGACAGCCCCTTACACAGCCACGTCCCGTTTCAAGCACTATCCTGTCGTGTACCGTTTCTATGTACGGCATTACAAACGAATCGGGAAAATATCCCTTGTCCATGTCTTTTATTATACGTTTCCGTATTTTTTTCGGAATGTCATCGTATTTCGGTATGTATTCGCAGATCGTGCCGTCGTCGTTGTAGGTGACATCGTACAGCGAGGGAACGTAAAAGCCCTCAAGCTGTGCCGCTCGGTGCAGAAATTCGCTTTTCGTGTACTCGCCGCTTTTTTTCATGGAAATGTACAGGTTGCACAGCTCGGGCAAAGCCTCTTCCCCTTCGCCTATGGAAAAAATATCGAAAAAATCGCAAAGCGGTTCGGCGTTGTAGGTGCATGGACCTCCGCCTACTATTATGGGATGAGCTTCGGTCCGTTCCGAGGCGAGTACGGGAAGGTGCGACAGCTTCAACATATTGAGTACGTTGGTGTAGCACAGCTCGTATTGAAGCGTAAATCCGATGAAATCGAATTCGTAGAGCGGCGTGTTGGTTTCACAGGAGCAAAGCGGAATCCCGTATTTTTCCATTCCGTCCTGCATATCGGTCCACGGTGCGTAAACGCGTTCGCAGGCAATGCCGTCGCTGTTGTTCAAAACACCGTAAAGTATGCGTATTCCGAGGTTTGACATTCCGATCTCGTATGTATCGGGAAGGACAGACGGTTACGCTGAGGGTGAAAAATGTATCGGGAAAGGCAAAGGCAAAACGACATTCGGCGTTTTCCTTTACCGTTTGCCCGTATTCTCCGCCCGTATATCTGCCGGGCTTGAGGACGGAACGCAACAGTGTATCGTAATGAAAATCCTTTTTCAAAATCAGTACCCCAAAATCATATTTCATTTATTGTAGCACATCTTGTACCCATTTTTCAATACGTAAAATGAAAATTATAAAATATTTTTATAGTATGGGTGTGTGCAAGCGAAAATAACGGCATGAAAGACGTAACAAATGTAAATTTTTTGTTATTTATATTGACAGAACCAAATAAATTTGGTATTATAGCAATTCAGAGAACAAGTATCGCATTCGACGGATCGTATACAGATGCATACGGGTGCATATGGTTGCATACGGATGCATAGATGCTTAATACTTAATTTCTCCTTGCCGTATTTGATTACGGACTTATGGCCGAAGGGAGGTGCCGAAATAATGGAAAAGATACTCAATAAGTATGAAACAATGTTCATTATCGACGCTACACTGGACGAGGAGGCTACGGGTGCACTCGTTGAAAAAATGAAGTCGCTCATCGAAGCTAACGGACAGATCGATAACGTTGACGTTTGGGGAAAGAAAAAACTCGCTTACCCCATAAACGATATGAACGACGGCTACTACGTGCTGATCAACTTTACCGCAGAACCCGCATTCGTAGCCGAGCTGGAGCGTATATACAACATCACCGAGGGCGTTATCCGCTCGATCGTAATTAAGCTTTAATCGGGAGGAAGCAATGGCGAATCTTAATCTTAATAAGGTAATACTCGCAGGCAGACTTACGGCGGATCCCGAACTTAAACAAACACAGTCGGCGATATCCGTGACATCGTTTACGATCGCCGTAAACCGCAGGTTTGCGAAGCAGGGAGATGCCGTACAGGCAGATTTTATAAACTGCGTGGCTTGGCGTCAGCAAGCCGAGCTTATAACGAAGTATTTCAGAAAAGGCTCTTCCATATGCATTGTGGGAAATATCCAGACGAGAAGCTGGACCGACAATCAGGGAAGTAAGAGATACGCTACGGAGATCATCGTCGATGAGGTGAACTTCGTCGATTCGAAATCGGAAAGGGAAGGCAGAGCGTCGTTCGATCCCGACGGTTTGACGCCCCCGCCCGAGCAACACACCCCCGCATTCGCAACGACATCGACGGCGGACGCAAGCTTCGAAGAAGTTTCCGACGACGACGATCTGCCGTTCTGATAACGGGTATTCTGCAGAAAGGAAACGTAAAAATGGACAAGGAACAAGAAGTAAACGGCACGGTTGCAAACGCAAATGCCGCACCCGCAGCCGCTAATACCAATACCAATACAAACACGACTGCCGGCACAGGCAACGCAAACAGAAACTTCCGTCCCAAGAGAAGAAAAAAGGTTTGCGAGTTCTGCGTAGGCAAGGTCGAAAAGATCGATTATAAGGACACGGCAAGATTGAAGCACTTTATCAGCGAGAGAGCCAAGATCCTCCCCCGCAGAGTGACAGGTACGTGTGCCAAGCATCAACGCGAGCTTAACGAAGCGATCAAAAGGTCGCGTCAGATGGCTCTGCTCCCTTATATCAGTGACTGATCAAGCCCGACAAAAGCCGCCGAAACCGGCGGCTTTTTACTTTGTTTAAAAACAATTAACAAAAAAATCACTTTTAAAATCGCACAAATTTTTACGGAAAAATTGTGCAAAATGCACAAGCAAAAAATAATCAATATTTTGGCAAAGACGAAATATGCGAATTAATAGGTGAGTGTAATTTACCTATCCATCGGGAAAAACAGCTAAGTGCATTTCGAGAAGCGGCAAAATGCGGGTGAAACGGTCAAAAAGTAAATAAAAATGCGATACATTTTGAATTTTGACAAAGATGCAGTCAATTTAATTTACCTACCTGATAGCGGCAAAAAATGTAAATATATTGTAAATACAATATCAGGAACAATTGTAAAAAAACAGCAAAACAATGACGGTCACAATGCGTAAAAATTCACGATTTATGCGGTCAAAGAGTACAGACGGGGTATTGACTTTTGCGAATAAATGTGATATTATATTGAATGAAAAATCGTCTTTGGGTGAATTATACCCAAAATGCGAATATATACGGCAATTAAACTCCGAGTACGTACCGCTCGGATATGTGAGCTTCCATGTGCTTGCGTTGACGGCGGTCGATCACGCTCGGGTCGTGTTTGGGTCCGTAGCAACAGTT
Organism: uncultured Lachnospiraceae bacterium; assembly: GCA_964498965.1. Lineage (GTDB taxonomy): Bacteria > Bacillota > Clostridia > Oscillospirales > CAG-272 > CAZCJU01. The sequence goes on along the minus strand of CAZCJU010000010.1, from coordinate 4,793 downwards.
TTTATTCACGGGAGGAAATTTTGAAAATGAGAAAATCGGTTTTTGCGAAATTCACCGCTGCTTTTCTCGCCTTGATCATGGTAGTTCCTCAAATATCCGTGTACGCAGACGAGGAGAAAGAGGAAAAGTCCACCATGGACGAGGTTCTCGAACTTCTCAATACTCAGTCGTATCAGGAATATTTGAACGAATACCGAATACTCGGCTGGACGGACGGCGAAAGCGATATAACCGTAGACCCCACCGAGGATTACGTTTATGTCGCCGATGAGGACTACGCAGATGAGGGACACAGTGCCGAAGTCGTTAAACTTGACGTAAACGGCACGGAAAAGTCGGTTTTGCGTACGCCCGAAACGGGTACGGTGACTTGGACGGTGAACATTCCGAAGGAAGGTCTTTACACGATTTCGTTCACTTATCTGCCGGTCGATTCCGATTCGTCGAACACTTCTAACATCAAAAGAGTGTTCACGGTAGACGGTAAGCTGCCATTTAAGGAAGCTAACTATGTCGAGCTGACGAGAAAATATGCCGACGAATATAAAATCGACGAAAACGGCAACAGAGTGTTCAAAACGGATAAGAACGGAAACGAAAAGCGTCCCACAAAGAGCGAACGCTTCAGCTGGAGTACATACACCCTGTCCGATTCGACAGGCTATAACGTCGAGCCGTTGAAGGTCGCATTCACTGCGGGCGAACATACGATATCGCTTGAAGCCGAATTGAACGAAATGTATATCGGCGAGATAAAAATCGCAAAGTACACTTCGACAAAGACTTACGAGCAGTACTTGGCGGAAAACGACGCAAAGGGTGCAACGGACGTTTCGATCGACAAAAGCTACAGCGATGAATACGGTAATAAGTACTATACGTTGCAGACCGAATATCCCACGGCAACGTCGGATATTACGATCTATCCGCTGAACGACAGAACATCTCCGATAACTCAGCCCCAAGATCCCGCACTTCAAAAGCTGAATACGATAGGCGGCTCAAAGTGGCAGACGGTAGGTCAGTGGATCGAATGGACGATCCCTGCGGATGCGATAAAAACGAGCGGATATTATTACATAGTTCCCAGATTTTTGCAGGATACCCTGCAGGGTCTGTTTGCTTCCAGAAGAATATACATAAACGGCGAGGTTCCGTTTGAGGAAGCTAACTATTTGCAGTTCAATTACAGTGACGGCTGGCAGACGAAGCCGCTCAACGACGGAAAAAAAGATTTAAAATTCTATTTTGAAGCGGGTAAAGAGTACACGATCAAAATGGAAGTCGTTTACGGAAACATGACGGACGCACTCAGCCGCTGCGAAGCCGCATTGTCCTCCATGAACGATATATACAACTCAATACTCCGTATCACAGGTCCTTCTCCCGATGAAAACATGGATTACGGCTTTGCCGAACAGATATATGACACGATTCTGCTTATGAGAAGCGTTGAAGAGGAGCTTAATGCGATCATCAAGTCGTTTAAGGAAATAAGCGGAGGCTCCGGTGCCGATATTGCGACGCTCGAAAAAGTTTCGTACATACTCGGAAAAATGAGCAGAAAAGAATCCGAAATAGCCAAAAACCTTGATAACCTCAAGGTGAACTCAGGTACGCTGGGTACGTGGATCATGGAAACGAAGATGCAGGCGTTGACGTTAGACTACCTTGCACTCGTTCCCGCAACGGCGACCGAAAAAGATATGCCCAAGGCAAAGGCATCGTTCTTCGAAAGTGCCGGCTTTGAGATAAGTGCGTTTTTCCAGAGCTTTGTGACCGACTACAACTCGCTCGGCTCGGAGGACGACGAAAACGACACGACCGAAGCGGTTGAAGTGTGGATAGCGACGAGCCGTGACGAAGCACAGGTAATGCGCGAGCTTATCGATAGCAGTTGTCCCGTTAAAGTCGAGCTTAAGCTTGTAACGGCAGGTACGTTGCTCCCTGCGACGCTTGCCGGAATGGGACCCGATATATCGCTTGCGACGGGTCAGAGCGACGTTATCAACTATGCGATACGTAATGCGATAGAACCGCTTTCACAATTTGACGATTATATGTCGACTGTTGAAGAGAGATTCAATACGGAAACACTCGTGGGACTTAAGCTTCAGAATCCCGAAACGGGCGAATACGACTACTTCGGTATGCCGGAGCGTTTGAGCTTCCTCATGATGTTCTACCGTAAGGATATATTCGCCGAATTCGGAATAGATCTCCCCGAAACATGGGACGACCTCGATGCTATCGTTCCCGACCTGCAATCGAAATACAGAAAGGTCGGAATGGCAACGAGTACCAGCGGCTTGCAGATATTTATGTATCAGGCGGGTGAAGAGCTTTATAAGGACGAGAACGGCGACGGCGAACCCGACGGAATGAGGATCAATATCGATTCGAATACATCGCTTAACTGCTTTGAAACGTTGTGTGACTTGTTTACGACATATAAGTTCCCCAAGACCTACGATTTGGCAACATACTTCCGTATGGGTGAAATGCCTATAGCGATCGCCGATTACCTTACGTATAACCAGTTTACGATCTACGCAACGGAGATCAAGGGACTTTGGGAATTCGTTCCGCTGCCCGGTACGATAAGAACAAACGAGGACGGAACAACGTATATTGACAGAAGCTCACCCGCAAGTGTTTCGGCAACCGTTATAATGGCGGACGACAACAGAAGCGAGGAGTTGCTTAATAACTGTTGGGAATTTATCAAGTGGTGGACGGACGCTCCCGCACAAAGTGAGTATGCAAGACAATACGAAGCGATAATCGGTCTTGCCGCTAAGTATAACACGGCGAATACCGAAGCACTCAAGAGTATGTCGTGGACCAACTCCGAAAGAAAGAGCCTCGAGGCCGGATTTGCAAACATAAAGGTAACACCCGAGTTCCCGGGAAGCTATATCATCACGCGTTATGTCGACTTTGCATTTAACGATGTTTACAACAACGGTACGAACCCCGTTGACGCACTTCTCAATTATGTAAATCAGATAAATGCCGAGCTTACGAGAAAACGTCAGGAATTCGGACTTGAAACATATGAAGAATACCTGCAAAAAACGTCTTCGAATTAAGAAGATACTATATAATAGGTATTTATAATACATTTATTGATGCTCGCAAAAAAATTTAACGGATAGGAGAACGCACATGTCACAGGATGCAGCTGTAAAAAACGCAAAACCTGTATCAAGAAAAGATATGACACTGGCACAGTGGACATGGAAAGAAATGAAGCGTAATAAAGTCGGTTACTTAATGATAGCACCGTTCTTCATTCTCTTCTTCATATTTACCGTAATACCTGTCGTACTTTCCATTATACTCAGCTTTACATCTTTTAACCTCTTGGAGTGGCCTAAGTTCTTGGGTGTTGACAACTACATCAGATTGTTCCTTGACGACGATATATTCTTGATCGCCATAAAAAATACGCTTATCTTCGCTATAGTAACCGGACCTGTTTCGTACATCATGTCGTTGTTCGTAGCATGGTTCATTAACGAGCTTTCACCTAAGGTAAGAGCCTTCGTTACCCTGATATTCTATGCACCGAGTATCTCGGGTGCCGTATATCAGATATTCAGCATCATATTCTCCTCCGACCGATACGGATATGTCAACGCATTGCTTATCGAATTCGGATTCATAACCGAGCCGATACAGTTCTTCCAAAACGCAAGCTACGTTATGCCGCTTTGTATATTTGTTGCGTTGTGGACGTCACTCGGCGTTACGTTCCTTTCGTTTATCGCCGGTCTGCAAACGATCGATAAATCACTTTACGAGGCGGGTGCTATCGACGGTATCAGAAACAGATGGCAGGAGCTGTGGTATGTTACCCTGCCGACAATGAAGCCTCAGCTTTTGTTCGGTGCCGTCATGTCGATAACGAGTGCATTCAGCTTCGGCGGAATCGTTACCGCACTTGCGGGATTTCCGTCGGTCGATTATTGCGCACATACGATAATGCACCATCTTGAGGACTACGGCGGACAGCGATTCGAGGTCGGATATTCATCGGCAATAGCAACGATATTGTTCTTGATGATGCTCGGTTCGAATATGCTGATAAATAAAATCTTATCGAAGGTGGGACAATAATATGAAGAAGCTTAGAGTAAGAGGTCATAAGGTTGTCCTGAACCGTTCGGCGGGCGGTGATGTCGGAATCACCGTAATGCTGGTAATTCTCGGAACGATAATGTTCGTGCCGATGTACTTCGTTGTAATGCAGTCGTTTAAGCCGCTTGACGAGCTGTGGCTGTTCCCCCCGAAATTTTACGTTATAAGCCCTACGTTGGATAACTATTCCGACCTGTTCCAATTGATGAGTACCTCGTGGGTTCCGTTTTCGAGATATATTTTCAACACGGTCCTGATCACGGTCTGCGGTACATTCGGAAACCTTGCACTGGGTTCGCTTGCGGCGTATGCACTTGCCAAAATACCGTTCCCCGGCAGAGGAATTATGTTCCAGATGGTTGTAAAATCCCTTATGTTCGTTTCGACTGTCACGAGCATAGCGAACTTCATCACATTCAAATATCTGCACTTGATAGATAATATACTTGCGGTCATACTTCCGGCATTCTGTTCTACACTCGGTCTTTACCTGATGAAGCAGTTTATGGAATCTTCCGTTTCGGATCAGGTGCTTGAATCGGCAAGACTTGACGGTGCGAGCGAGCTGAGAGTGTTCTGGACGATCGCAATGCCCATGGTCAAGCCGGCATGGCTGACACTTATAGTTTACTCGTTCCAGGGACTTTGGA
>CAZCJU010000009.1:0-34154 GCA_964498965.1 uncultured Lachnospiraceae bacterium | reverse complement strand
TGTCCATCATGCCGGGCATGGAAGCTCTTGCACCGGAACGAACGGAAACGAGAAGAGGATTTTCGAGATCTCCGAACTTTTTGCCGGTGATCTGTTCCATTTTGGTGATATATTCCATGATCTCGGCCTGGATCTCGGGGTTGATCTGTCTGCCGTCCTCATAGTACTGTGTGCAGGCCTCGGTCGTTATCGTGAAGCCTTGAGGAACGGGAAGTCCGATGTTGGTCATTTCGGCAAGGTTTGCACCCTTACCGCCGAGAAGCTCTCTCATGGAAGCGTTGCCCTCTGTGAAGAGGTAAACATATTTCTTTGCCATGTTTGCGTCCTTTCATTTATATATATTCGTTTTTTACCTTTTTTTCGTGCCGTAAAACGCACGTTGCCCTTTAATATAACACATTTTTTTGCAAATATCTATACTTTGGCAGAAAAAGTTATAAATAATTTACCGCTTTGTTACAACTTGAACGACAATTTCAGTATTGCTCGGAACAGCACATTTTGCACGTTCGTTCGCTGCCGGTATACGTATTACACCATACGTATTGCGTAATACGTATTGCGTCATACGTATTACGTCATACGTATTATGTCATACGTATTATGTCATACGTATTATGTCATACGTATTATGTCATACGTCATACGTCCGGCTGACACCTCGTCGCCATGTCGAACGACGGAGCGGACATACCGCTTGAGTCGAAAAGCGTGTTCATCTTTGCTCGTTAAGCACGATATTTATTTTTCTTCTCAGCTCGAGTATGTAATCCTCGTTTTTCGGATATTTTTCGAAGCTAAGCTCGTAATTCAGACCCTCATGCAACAAGTCGAGTGTTTCCTCTCGCCCTATTTTTTCTTCGCAAAGCTGTAATGCCCGAATGTCTTGCAAGCCGTCGTAAAATTGTCGTATCCTCATACTCTCCAAGGCTTCTCCGCCGAGTCCGGGATATACGGAAAATGTGTCGCCGCCCGGTACCCAGTGTCCGCCGCAGGTATCCGTATACGGATTTATCGCATCGCAACTTCCGCGGTTATTATAGAAATTGTAGCCCCAATGCAGGAAGCCGTCAATGTCGTATTTATACATCAAAATGCCCATTATTCTCGTTCTCGCTCCGTTCATGGACATCATTCTGTTCGGCACGTTCCTACCCTGTGCGGAGCAGTAGTATGTCCAAAGGGGCTTAATGCCCGACTTGACGAACGGTTCGATACGGTCTACGGACGGAACGGGTAGCGTTACCGCACCTCTCCTATACAGGTCGATATCCGACAGTGCGTCGAGTATCGTGAAGCCTTCGAGAAAGCTTGCCACGGCGTTTTTCGCCCTGATATAGCCCTCGATGCACCCTGTCGGAGGCTCGTCGGATATATGGAACAGGCAACGGTCCTCTATCCTTTTCCTTTTTATATACGCCTTCAGCGAGGTGATGACCTGACGCAAAAACGAGATGTATTCATTGCTTGTTGCGTCCGTTTCCCAGCCGAACACCTTACATTTTATTCCCGCACCTCTGCCTATTGCGGCTTCGACCTTGGGTGCGTGTCTTGCTCCCCACTGAGTGAAAAGGTGCGAAAATTCAAAATACTCAACGCCCGCATTTATGCATATGTCGATAAATCTTCCGAGATTTTTCAGGTCGATGCGGTACTCGTTTGCCGTTCTTTTTACCATGACGAGCTGAGTAGTGGTTCTCTCACCGCCCATTGCGGTGTCGAGAGGAGGTGTGAAAAGCGGAACGTATGCGGTATTTATGCCGTTTGCGACTGCTGTTTTGATAAATTTTTCGATTATTTTGAAATGCTCGTTCGAAAACGGCTCGACGTTATAGTAATTCGCCAAACAATCGCAATGAAGCCACTGCGTGACGACGGTCGTTTGCTTTTTGAGCAGACCCTTGCCGAGATGTACCGTCAGCTTCTCCGTCGCAACGGTAATGCCGCCGCAGGTAAGCTCGACGGCGATCGTGTAGTCGCCCGGCGGGGGCAACGGCTCGTTTTTGCCCGGCTCATATGAAATCCAGACCGTTTTGAGCCGTCCGTATTCGGAGAACAGTCTGTGACCGCCGTAGCCTATCGGCGAGAGCAGGTCGGGATAAAGTCCCGGCTCTTTTCGCAAATAGTTATCGTCGGCATCGGCACTTGCGGGTATATCGACATAAACGCAGTCAACGTTTCTCACTTTGATTTTTTCGGAAAGGTCGCCCTTTACCGAAATTTCGAGCGTGTCGCATCCCTGCGTGCTTGTGTACGCAAGCTGAAATGCGAATGCCTCGTTTCTGCACAGAAAAAGCTCGTCCGATCGTTTTTTTTGCTCTATATCCTCGTCAAGAAAGCATTTTTCCATTGAGGATATCAATTTCGTTTTAACCATGTTTTATTTTACCTCAAACTTAATAACGCAAGGCACAGTCGCCTTGTGACGAGCGTGTTAATTTACGGAGAGGTATAAAGCTTGATAAGCTCGTCTTTGATCCCGCCCAAATTGTCGGCGATCGAGCTGTAGTTATAAAATATGCTGCCCTTAAATTCACTCAAACGCATGGCGTTTTCGATCTGCTTCGTCATTTCCCCGGGCTTGTTCCATTCCTCGTATCTGTACGAAGCTTGTGATATGTACAGCGTAACATTCGTACCTTTTACCTGCCTGTTCCACCATGATGCGAGTGGGTAGAACGGTGCGGCGGTGCTGTCGCACGCCCAGTACAGCTGCGGAGCTATGTAATCGACATAGCCGCCCTTTATCCATGCGAGGCTGTCGCAATATATGCTTTTGTACGCTTCGAAGCCCTTTGTGGGAGAACCGCCGTTTTTGCCGTCGCTGTTTTGCCAGATCCCGCACGGACCCACGCCGAATTTAAGCTCGGAACTTTTCGCTTTTACGGTATCGTATACACCCTTTACGAGCTTGTTTATGCTGTCGCGTCTGAAATCCTCGACGCAGGAGTATTCCGAGCCGTATTTCGCATACGTTTCGTCGTCGTTAAAGGGCTTGTTGTCTATCGCATAGGGATAGAAATAATCGTCGAAAATTATTCCGTCAACGTCGTAGTTGTCGATTATTTCCTTAACTCCGTCGCATACAAGCTGTCTTACCTCGGGCAAGCCCGCATCGTAGCAGAGGTTTGCATCCGCATAATTGACTACCCATTCGGGGTGGAGCCGTGCGGGGTTGTTCTCGGCCAAAGCGGTAAGATCCGTTTTAGGTGCGGCTTTTGTGCCGTTTGTTATACGTAACGGATTTATCCATGCGTGAAGCTCTATTCCGTTTTCGTGACAGAGCTTTATCATGTATTCGAGCGGATCGAAGCCGCCGTCGGGTGCTTTACCCTGTTCGCCCGTGAGCCAGGCGGAGTAGGGAAATATTTCCGATTTATAAAGTGCGTCCGACATCGGTCTGACTTGGAAAAATACGGCGTTGAGGTTTACCTCCTTAGCCGTCTTGACTATTTCGTCGGCTTCCTTTTTCAGTTCGCTTGCCCGCAAGCCCGCCTTTGACGGGTAGTCTATGTTCCAGACCGAGGCAAGCCAAACGCCTCTCATTTCGGTCAATTCCTTTTCCTCCGTGTTATCGGTTTTATCCGTTTCGTCCGATTTTTCCGTTAAATCGTCGTTCGTTTCCCCGACCGTTTGATCGACCGTGCCGTCGCCCGTTCCGGCACTTGTCGGTGCCGAGCAGGAGCAGACGATCAAAAGGGAGAGAAGCAACGATAATGACAGCGTTAATATTTCGGATATTTTGATTTTCGGCATTTTGTCAATTACCCATCGCTTTTTCGATTATTTCTTTCATATCCGCTTCGTCCGTTACGCCGTCGCCGTTCAGATCGGCAATATACCCCTCGGTGCTTTTGCCCGTCAAACGTGCATCGAACGCGAGTACGTCCGCAATATTTACCGTGCCGTTAAGGTCGGCATCGTATTTCGTTGTGAAGCGTGCGGTAACGTATGTAAGCTCGCCGTCAAGCGTGATTTGCGTGTTGCGCGTGATGAGTATGCCCGAACGGCTGTACCAGCCCATAAATACGTTCTCGGCATCGCCGATGGCATTCAAAACGGGATTGGTGTAGACTGCGGTGTAATTTCCGTCTATCGTACCGCCGTTTTCGCATTTGACACAGACCTTAAGTACTCTTTCCTCGCCCGTCGGCGATGAAAGGTGAGGTGCGTCCTCCTTGCCGAGAAGCTGACCGAACGCTTCGCCGAGCAGGTACGCCGCTTCGCCGCTTGCGAGGCGAGCTTTTGTGACCTTTTCGACCTTGCCGGGCAAATTGGCATACGTGTGACCGTAACGAGCCGTGCCGACACCGTTAATGCCGGCGGCTTTGTAATAGTTGTTCGCAAAAAGCACGGCTGCCGCCTCACCGACGATACCGCCCGCGGCTATGTAACCTTCATTGTCGCTGTCGGCGAATATGCTTCCGTAGGAAAGGCAATTCTCGATGTTCCATTCGCTGTAGCCCAAAATTCCGCCCGTCACCGTTATTCCCGTGACCTCGCCGGAATTATGACAATTTTTTGCGGCATACGCCTTGCCGCTTATGCCGCCGCTCGCTCCGTCGCCGGACACATTGCCGGAATTGGAGCAAAGCTCGAGCGTGCCGACCGAAAAAGCGGAAATGCCGCCGGCATAAGCCGTGTTTCCCTCGCTTGAGGTGACGAAAACATTCGACGAGCTTGTACAGCCGAAAACGACTCCGTTGTCCGCTCCGACTATACCGCCGCCGCCGTGTTCGGCATTTGTCGCAATGATGAGGTTCGACGTGCTGTGGCAGCGGGAGATCGTGCCGTTGTTTTCGCCGGCGATCGCTCCCACCTTGTCGGGGGCTTCGATGTAAGAGGAAGCGACGGTCAGATCTTTTACAACGGCTTTTTCGCCGAGCGTGCCGAAAAAGCCGCATACGGTGACTTCGTCCGCCGCAAGTGCTATGCCGGTGACGGTGTGACCGCCGCCGTCGAATACGCCGTTGTATTCGATGCAGTCGTCGCCCGATACGTGATAGCCTATGGGCATCCACACGTCGAGCCGTGCGGCGGGGTTAAGCTCCCCGCCCGACGTAAGCACGCCCGTATTGTATGTGATATCGTTCAAAAGCACGGCACAGGCGTTAGGATCGCCCTTGCCCTCGTAGTCATTCACGCCGTTTACGAGATCTCGGAAAAGCTCAAGCTGTTCTTTCGTGGAGATCCGATAAGCCCCGTCCGTCGGCTCGAAAGCTTCCTCGCCGTTTGCATACAGACAGCACGGCACCGCTAAGGCAACGGCGGTCAATATTGATATTATTTTCTTCATTATATTAATATGGGATATGTGGGGGAGGAAGTATTCGACTTAAGCCCACGACATCGTGGAGGGCTTCGGCGATCGCATTATAACATCCTTTAAGAATGCGACCGCTTTCTCCAGTCCTTCGTCAACGGACATGAGGCTGTCCTCATGCTCTATCGACATTACGCGGTCGTAGCCGCAAAGACGGAGCATGGAAACGATATCCTTCCAGTACTGTGCGTCGTGACCGTAGCCTATCGCACGGAACACCCATGCACGGTTGATCTCGTCGCTGTAATGCTTTGTGTCAAGTACGCCTATCTTCGCTTTTGTGTATTCGTCTATCCTTGTATCCTTTGCGTGGAAGTGGAATATAGCACCCTTGAGCATACGTATCGCTTCGCAAATGTCCATGCCCTGCCAAATGAGGTGAGAAGGGTCGAAATTCGCACCGATGATGTCGCCGACTGCGGCACGGAGCTTAAGAAGCGTTTCGGTGTTGTAAACGCAGAAGCCGGGGTGCATTTCGAAAGCGATTTCCGTCACGTTGTGTGCTTTGCAGAATTCGGCGGTCTTTTTCCAGTAGGGAATAAGCACGTCGTTCCATTGATAGTCGAGAACGGCGAGAAAATCCTCCGGCCAAGGACAAGTCACCCAGTTGGGGTATTTTGCCCCCTCGCTGTCGCCGGGACAGCCGGAAAACGTTATTACGGTCTTGATCCCCATTTTTTCAGCCAAAAGCACTGTTTTTTTGAAATCTTCGTCGAATTTTGCGGCGATCTCCTTGTTCGGGTGAACGGCGTTGCCGTGGCAAGAAAGTGCGGATATCTCCATGCCGTATTTTTCGAGCAATGCCATGAGCTTTTCGTATTCCGCATCGTCCTTGAGCAGTACGTCGGGGTTGCAATGTGCGTTTCCGGGATAGCCGCCGCAACCCAATTCGACAGCTTGAACGCCGAGTGATGCCAGATAAGGAACCACTTCCTCAATGGGCTTGTTGCCGTACAGATTTGTTAATACTCCTAATTTCATTTCGTTATACCTCACTGAATTGATTTTTTTATTTGACCGCTTCGGCAGTACGCTTCAGCGATAATAAACATAATAAACGGTGACGGTGCGATATGCCGAATGCTCGATGTCGTAGCCTTCAAGCACCGCACCTTCGAGCGACATAAGTTCGTATGCCTTCATTTTATCGATCTCGGCACGGAAAACGACCTCTCTTGACGAGGTGACGATAAATTCTCCGTTGCGAATGTTGCACCCGCCTTCCTTGCCTATCACCACATCGCCGTTTTCGGTCTGCTCGGTGACATAGCGAAGCCGGTGGCGGCTTATTTTTTCCGCCATTTCACGGCGAAATGCGACGGAATCCTCGCTATTTTTTTTGAAAAATCCGAATTTCATCACTCACCCGTGTATTTGAGCAGTGCAAGCCAACCGTCTATGTACGTCACAAGCTCGTAATCCTCGTTGCTCTCGTATTTTAACGCATATGTATCTCTGTTTCTCTTATAACGAAGATCCAAAGCGATGTAATCGGTCGTTATCGAAAGCTGATCCCGCTTTGCGTAATGATCCAAATCGTATATTATCTCTCTTTGCGAGCAGGTGGTAACGTAGAATGTGCTTGCCGATACACTTGCTTCCTCGGGTATATCCAAAAGTGCTTGACGTACTTCGACGTGCTTCTCGCGGCTCGTTACGTAATTTACGAGGTAATTGCCCCTGTAGAAAATGTACTGAACGTACAGCAAAAACGACGAGCATACGGCAAAGGTAAGCCCTATACGCTTCATCTTCGGTGTGAAATCGCGATAGTTGAGCATTGCGAGATAAACGAGGATCGCACCGGTTGCATAGGTGTATTGGAAATTTATCGAGTGTTGGTATTGATAATCGGGCATGAGATTTACGAGTATGAACGGACAGAGCAGGATATATCTCGCCCATTTCTTCGTTATGACGGGCAAAAAACCGAGCGGAGCGAGCATTTGAAGTATAAATTCGGTCTTTGACGAGTAATCGCCCTCGGGAGCCGTCTTTTCGAAGCATTCCTTGATGACATTTGCCGGCGATAATATTATCGACTTGATGACGGTAAATAATCCGCCGTCCTCTTCGTAAATGAAATTGTCATAGCGATTAGACATTACCCCGGCGTAGCCGTAATGCTCGAGATATGTTATGACACCGAAGAAGTACGCAAATCCCATAACGAGCATCGATAAGCCCTTTTTCACGCTTTTTCCCGATAGTATGACGTACAGAGCGATGAAAATGATATACACCGCCGCATCCTCTTTGACAAGGCATACGAGCAGTGAAAAGACGAGCGTACCCGCAAGCTTGTCCTTTTCTATGAAGTAGAACAGCCACATGATAAGAGGTGCCAAAAATTTGTTTTCGTGCAGATCGTAGTAGCAACCGCCCGTAAACGTCGGATAAAGCGTGTATAAGAAAACGAAAGCGGCGGAGGCTTTGTTACTTAAGCCTATCTTTTTGGCGATGAGATAAACGGGTATCACACCCGAAGCGATAGTTACCGCCTGACATATTTCAAGCGTTATCGGGTCGGGAAACAGCATATAAAAGGGTAAAAACAGATAGTATATCGGCGAAACGTGTATCGCAAAGTGCGACAAAAGCACGTCACGCTCCGTTGTCGTCAGGGGCTGAAACGTCTTTTTCATATAGTAAAACATTTGAGAGAATATGCCGAAATCGAAATTCGGTGTGGACTGTGTCAACACACGAAAGACACCCTGCATTCCGACGAATACGGAGAAAAACAGGAAACAGCAGATCGTGAATGCGACGAGTGCCTTTTTCGACAACTCGATGTCGGCTATGAGCAGTTCTTCTCTCGGAAAATCGTCCCCGTCGGGAAACGAGCCGTGCTTTATCGTGCCTTTTTGCGTGCATACGCAGACGATCACGGCAAGCAGACACAGGAGCATACCGAGATTGAACCATTCGTTGCGGTATTGCGACATTGCGGTGACGGCGTACAGCAGAAAGGCGAAAAGCAATATCAGACACTCGCATTTGTCCGTTTTAAAGTCGGGAAAACGGGCAAACATGATAATATCCGCTACGGTAAACAGCAGGAACAGAGCGGCAATCTCCGCAAGCGTCAAAACGAAATTTTGCGAAACGAAAAATTCTTTTTCGTAAAAAACGACCGAATAGTTCGTCAGCAATGCGATGGTATTCACGATGAATAAACCGCAAAATGCCCGTCGCACGAGCTTTCCGAGTGAAAACTTTTTAAAATATTCGATAAACACGGATCACGCCACCCTCTTTACATTATAGCCTTCATTGACGAGAAGCTGTATTATGCCGCCGTCGCCGCACATATGTGCCGCTCCGACAACGAAGAATACCTTCTTGCCCTCACCGAGGTATTCTTTTGCACGTTCTTTCATAAGCTCATTTCTGTCCTTGAGCATTATCTTGTTGTAATATTCGTAATCGCCGTTTTCGTCATCGGTGAGCAGATCGGACAGGGTTTCCTGTGCGGCGAGCAGATCGTCGCGTCCCCGCTTGTACAGATCCACCATGTATTCGTATTGGAATATATTCGTTTCGAGATCCGTATTCGCCATGGAGTACAGACTGTCGTCGTATACCGAATCGGGGATCTTGAACGTAAGCTCGGTCTGCGACTCTATCGACTCTATTTCCAGTATTTTTTTACCGTCGTCATTCGCACGGGCGAGAAAATGACGGTCGATACCGTATGAGTAGTCGAATTCGGAGTTATCCAAAATGTGATCGGTCAAAAGCTGTTGCCACAGAGAGATGTGAAGCATATCCATGTATTCCATGGTGAGTCCCTGCGAACTTAGGATCCCGTTTTCGGTAAAATATTTTTTGCACAGTGAGTACGTTTCGGCGGACATATGATCTGCCGCTGTAGTGCCGTCGGCATAAACATATTGCATTTGGTATTCGAGAAGCTGCTCGTCGCTCCAGCCCTCGCTTTCCTTTTCGTAAGTGACAATGTCGCATTCGACTGCGAGGAAATCGCTTTTACCGTATGCGTCGAGTATGTACTCCGGCAACGGATACATACTCTCGTTTCCTATGTGTATAGAACCTAAAAAATATATCACTGCACCGTTTTCGTCCTCAAGCACCCACATGGCGGGTTTGTACTCGTTTGACGAGCAGGACGAAAGCGAGAAAACGGAGGTGATAAGCACCGCAATTACGAGAAAAGCGGAGATGATTCGTTTTTTCATTATGCTTCCTTTCGAAAAAAGCTCTTACTTTGATTCAATGCGGCAAGTACCTTCGGTACGGACGGTATCGCATATCGAGCGGCAAACGGAATGTGCCGTCCGAACGTCGGGGCTATTCCGACCTCGGTTATTTTACCACATTATTTGAATTTTTTCAATAACAAATATAATATTTTTTATATCTTTTACTTCAATAAACGCTTTATTTAAAAAAAATTTACATAATCTCGTCGTGTTTCGTTCGCCGACCTATTGAAAAAAAGATAAAACGGAGGTATAATACACTGTAACCAAAAATGAAAAGGAACAGGAAATGTCGCAATTCACATTAAATTACCTGCTTGACAGTGCAAGCGGTGCGGATTCGGGAAGTATGCTGTCGATGATAATAATGATAGTCGGCGTCGTGGCTATATTCTATTTCCTCATGTACCGCCCGCAGAAAAAGCAGGAAAAGGAACTTGCACGTATGTACGATTCGCTTGCCGTGGGCGATGTAATAACGACCGTCGGCGGTATCGTGGGAGAGATAGTGAGCATTAAAGACGATACGGTACTCATCGAAACGAGCCGTGACAGAACACGTTTGCGTATGCTTAAGTCCGCAATAAAGTGCATAAACTCGGAGAAAGAGCCTCCCAAGGAAGAAAAAAGCAAGGACAAACCCAAGGAAAAGTAAGAGCCGCGAGGGCTTCATATTTCGTTTGAATACCGCATATGCTTGATAAAAAAGCGTGTGAGGTAAAAATATGAACGAATATAAAAAGTCGGACGGCAAAAATCCGTTGCTCTGCTGTGCAGTGGGTATAGGAGTGTCGATGCTGATGTCGCCCGTACTGCTTGCGGTGCTGACGGCGTTTGCGATGCTTTCGCCCGATCCCGCTTCGATGGCGTACCTCGGCTGTGTCGCTCTTTACCTGAGCTGTACGCTGTGCGGCTTCGTATCGGCAAGAGGCTACGGCAAAAAACCGCTTTTGTGCGGACTTTTGTCGGGAATAATATACGCCTCATGTCTGCTCGGCGTATCCGCTCTCGCTTCGAACGGCGATACGTCGCCGCTTACGCCGTTGCCGTGTCCGCTCTGCTCCGTTGTCGGTGCGTATCTCGGTTGTGCCAAGCTCGTACCCGGCAGGAGAAAAAGGCCCGACATATCGGGTTCGAACAAGTTATATCGAAAATACAAAAAATAAAGAGATCCCGAAAGGAATATGAAAATGAAAAACGTAAAAACACTTAACAAAACAACGTATGCCAAGAATGCCGTAGGTGCAGGTTGCGGCGAGTGCCAGGCTTCGTGCCAGAGTGCGTGCAAGACCTCATGCACGGTAGCGAATCAGAAATGCGAAAATAAGAAGATCGGCAAATAATGGTTCATATTTTCACACAAAGCACATACAGATTGGCGTTGGACAGTGCCTCCGGCTCTGTCCATCTTTTAAATGCCGTATCGTACGAGCTGCTCAAGGGCATATTGCCCGAGGACGGCGAGCTTGACGAAATGCCGAAGTCCCCACACGGCGACGGACTTGCGGCTCTGTATGCGAAATACGGCGAGGACAAGGTGAACGAGGCGTATTCGGAGCTGTACGAACTGTACGAAAACGGAATGCTGTTTTCGAAGGACGTAAAGATACCCGCACCCGTTTACCGCAAGAGCAATCCGATAAAATCGATGTGCTTACATATTTCCCACGACTGCAATATGCGTTGCCGCTATTGCTTTGCAGGCAAGGGCGACTACGGCAGAAAGCGTGAGCTTATGTCGTATGAGTGCGGTTGTGCGGCGATAGATTTTTTGCTCGAAAGATCGGGCAGTGTAAAAAATCTCGAGCTTGACTTCTTCGGCGGTGAACCGCTGATGAATTTCGATACGGTAAAGCGGCTCGTGCGATACGGCAGGGAAAAGGAAGCCCCGCTGGGCAAACATATCCGCTTCACCATGACGACGAACGGCACGCTGCTTGACGACGAAAGCATTGATTTTCTGAACGAAAATATGTCGAACGTCGTATTGTCCGTTGACGGACGTCGCGAGGTGAACGATTTCATGCGTCCCGCCGAGAACGGCGACGGCACTTACGACATCATAATACCCGCATATAAAAAGCTTGTCGCAAAACGTGAGGGAGATTGGTACGTTCGAGGGACGTTTACGGCGAGAAATCTTGACTTTTCCGAGGACGTTTTGGCTCTTGCCGACGAGGGCTTTCAAAATATTTCCGTCGAGCCGGTCGTACTCGGCGAAAACGAGGAATACGCAATTAAAAAAGAGCATTTGCCAAAAATATTCGAGGAATACGATAAGCTTACAGATACGATGATACGGCTAAACCGAGAAGGCAGAGGCTTTACGTTCTTCCACTTTATGATAGACCTCGATGCGGGTCCGTGCGTTTATAAGCGTACAAAGGGTTGCGGAAGCGGTTGCGAATACGTTGCGGTAACGCCCGACGGAAGCATTTACCCGTGTCATCAGTTCGCCGAAATGAAACCCTTTTACATGGGAAGTGTGTACGACGGAGAGATAAACACGGAAATAGCGGAAAAATTCCTCACCAATAACATAATCACAAACGAAAAATGCTCGAAATGCTTTGCCAAATATTTCTGCGGCGGCGGCTGTGCGGCGAACAATCACAAGTATTGCGGTAGTCTGACCGAACCTTACGAAATAGGCTGTATTCTCGAACGGAAGCGTGTTGAGTGTGCCATAGCCGTAAAAGCGGCACAGATACTCGACGCACAGGAGAAATCGGAAGAGTAAGGAATGGCTAAAAAACTCAACGACAGACAGCTGGAGGCAAAGCGGAGGCGAACGGCCGAACGCAGAGCCGCGGCGAAGCGAGACAGAATAAAAAAGACCGTAACGAAGATCGCCGTAACGCTTACGGCGACGGCGGTACTCGTATGTGCTTCTTTAGCCGTTGCGACGGGCATAAAAAATTACAAAGCGTCGTATTCTTATCAATCGAAGCAGGTCGCATTCGAAACCGAGCATTTTAAGATAACGAATACAGAGCTTGCGTATTTTTATTACGAGGGCTATCACGGCTTCGTCGATATGTACTCGGATACGCTTACCGCCTACGGCTTGGATACGGAGAAAAAGCTCGACGAACAGAGCTTTACCGTCAACGATTCGTATGAAACATGGCACGATTATTTTCTCGACAGTGCAAAAAGTCAGGTGAAGGAGCTGCTTTCCATAGCCGAATATGCGGTAAGTTGCGGGTACGCACTCGATGACGCACAAAAAGAAGCGATACGGCTTCGTGCCGAACGGCTCGATCGCAATGCATATCCGCAGGTGGAAACCGATGATGCGTATGCGTGCTTCGAGCTGATGACCTTGGCGTTGAATTATCAGTACGAAACGCAACAGTCCATGCAGCCCGACCTTGACGTAGCCGAGGAATATTACGACAGCTACAGCATATACTACGACCGTGCCGATCTGAGGACGTTTTCGATATCGTATTCCGAGGATGGTGACGACGACGGGCTTACTCGGGAACAGGCGTTGAAATACGCAAACAGGTTCAAAAGTTGCTCAAACGACGAGGAATTCACGGAAAAGATATATGAATATCTCGATTCTGTCGGAAAATTCACGGATGGCGAGCCTAATGCGGAAAACAACCGCAACACGGTGGTGTCCAATTCTTATACGACCGATTACGAATACACCGAGGGCGGCGATATCGTGACGGAGTGGATATTCGATTCTTTTCGCAAAAAAGGCGATGTTTATGTTTACGATAACGAGGGTTCGCTCGAAATAACCGCTTATATGATAACCTCGCCGCCGGCACCGAGCGAGGCGGAAACGAGGACCGTGCGTCATATTCTTTTCAGAAACGACGTTTACGGCTCAGTCGAGCAGGCACTCGAAAAGGCCGAGGCGATCAAAGCGGAATTTGAAAATGCGGGCGGAGGAGAGGACAAGTTTTCCCACCTTGCACTTGCGTATTCGGACGATGCGGCTTCGTGCTATATCGGCGGCGAGTATTTCGAATTTGCCGCAACGGATTTTTCGTCCGGGAGCGACGAAACGATGAAGAGCTTCACCGATTGGTGCTTTGCCGAGGACAGGAAAACGGGTGACTGCGAAATAGTCGAAAGCGGCTACGGCTACCATTTGATATATTACGTGTCGGACGGACCGACAGAGTATCTTTCCGATGCCCGTGCGGATATGATGCTCGAGAATTATTCGGATATTTCGGAACAAATAAAAGCCGTTACGGTTACCGACACCGGAAAAGCCGACAAGTTCAAGAGCGTATTATGAAAGGTAAGATATGACAGGCAGATTTGAAAGAATAGCAGATGCGATCCCGTCCGGACTTGACGGAGTATTGCTCACCTCGGAAGCGAATATGCTTTATGCAACGGGCATAGAGCTTGAAAGCGGATACGTGGTGGTAACGCCGAAGGATGCCGTTATGCTTTGCGATTTTCGTTATACCGAATCGGCTCAGCAAGCGGGAGTGCCGGCGGTGCGACCGTTGGAAAAGGACGCACTGTCCAAGCTGATAAGCGAGCTTAATATCAAAACGCTCGGATATGAGGATAAGAAGATATCCGTTTATGCATTCAATGCGGTAAAAGAGCAGCTTGACGGTATAGAGCTTGTGCCGCTCGGAGATACGGTAGACAGAGTGAGATCGTATAAAGATCCCGAGGAGCTGAGCAGGATAATAACCGCACAGAAAATAGCGGACAGGGCGTTTGAATTTACGCTTAAGAACATCAGTTTCGGAATGAGCGAAAAGGAGCTTGCTTGTCTGCTCGATTCCAATATGATGAGGTACGGAGCGGACGCACCCGCTTTTACGACACTGGTGTTGAGCGGTGCGAAAACGTCGATGCCGCACGGCGTGCCGACGAAAGAGGGTTGCCTGTCGAGAGGCTTTCTTACCTTCGACTTCGGCGTAAAGCTCGACGGCTACCGCTGCGATATGACAAGGACCATAGTCATAGGCCGTGCCGACGAGGAAATGCGGCATATGTACGATACGGTGCTTAAGGCACAGCTCAAAGCGACGGCGGCGATCAGACATACCTCGACCGGCTACGAGGTAGATAAGATAGCGAGAGATGTGATAGAAACGGAATATCCGAATTCGTTCGGACACGCTCTCGGTCACGGCGTCGGACTTGACATACACGAGTTTCCCCGTGTTTCGCCGGCGGCAAAGGACGAGCGGATCGGAATGTGGAGCGTCGTAACGATAGAGCCGGGTATATATATCCCCGGTAAGTACGGTTGCCGAATAGAGGATACCGTTATAATCGGAGATGAGGGTGCGATAGTTTTGACCGACGTGTCCAAGGAGCTTTTGGAAATTTATTAATTTTTGTAGGATATTTTTTAAATTAATTTATCAATCGGCGAAAATATGTGTTTATCCTATTGCAAAATAACACGTATTGATGTAAAATATACCAAATAGGAAAGATAATTTCGGAGGAAATAATTATATGTTAACAGCAGGCGATTTCAGAAACGGCAAGACATTCGAGCTTGACGGTGCGGTAATGCAGGTCATCGAATTTCAGCACGTAAAGCCCGGTAAAGGTGCGGCGTTCGTAAGAACGAAAATGAAGAACGTGAAGACCGGTGCGGTGATCGAGCGTTCGTTCTCGCCCACGGACAAATTCGAGGAAGCCTCGGTAGAGCGTAAGGAGATGCAGTATTCCTACAACGACGGTGATCTGTATTACTTCATGGATATGGAAACTTACGATATGCTTCCCCTCGAATCGGACAAACTTGACGATAACTTCAAATTCGTTAAGGAAGAAATGCTTTGTAAAATAGTATCGTACAAAGGCAGCGTGTTCAGCGTTGAGCCGCCTATGTTCGTTGAGCTTGCGGTAACGGAAACCGAACCCGGCTTCAAGGGCGATACGGCAACGGGTGCGTCCAAGCCCGCAGTACTCGAAACGGGTGCTATGATAAAGGTTCCTCTGTTCATAGACGAAGGCGATGTTATCAAGATAGATACGAGAACAGGCGAATATTTAGAGCGTGCTAAGCAGTAACGGAGGTATTTTAAATGAAGCTTACCGAAAAAACGGCATATCTTAAAGGCTTTTACGAGGGACTTGATCTCACAGACGCAACGGAAGCAACGAGAATTATAGGAAAATTAGTCGAAGCACTCGACGAAGCGGCAGCCGAAATAGCAAAGCTCGAGGAAAGGATCGCAGTGCTTGAGGACTATACGGACGAGCTTGACGAGGATCTGGGCGAGGTCGAGAGCATCGTGTACGAGCCTCATCATCATTGTCCCCCGCCGCCTCATCATCATTGCCATTGCGATGACGAGTACGACGATGACGACGAGGATTATGACGATGATTTCGATGACGAAGATTACGACGATTGCGACGATATAATCGAGGTCGAATGCCCCGGCTGCGACGAAACGATCTGTCTGCCTACGACGATTGACCTGGCACACGTTATATGCCCCGCTTGCGGCGAGGAATTCTCGTGCATTTGCGATTGCGACGACTGCGATTGCGATGATTGCGATGACTGCGACTGCGAGGAATGCGGTGACGACGAGGGAAAATGACCGCCCTTGTTAAATTGCGAATATAAATTTGCGAATACAAAAACCCCGAGTGATCGGGGTTTTGTTTTTTGCCGATATTTAGGCTCGGGCGTTTATTTGCCCGACGAATAAGCCTCGGCAATGAATTTTTCGAAATACGGGAAAACGAGTTGCATTCCTTCGGCGTTCAAATGACTTATATCGGTCGGTTTCATACAGTATTTCGCACGGAAAGCCGCTTCCGTCATGTACACGCCCGTTGCCTTTTGATCCATTGCGTTTATGCACGGTATGTTCATATCCTCGCAGACCTCAAGCAGAGCTTTGCCGTAGTCACTGCAATAGCAGCCTATCTTGTTAGTCGCTCCGCCGACCTCCCATACAGTCATGCAGATTATGAGTGCGTCGGGGTATTTTTTGCCGATCTCGGTCATGAGATATCTTGCCGCACCTTTCATCGTCTTTGTGTCGAGGCTTCCGTTTTCGCCGATAGGCACCGATTTGTTGTAATCGTTTCTGCCGCCCTCGATAATGACGATATCGGGAGAATTATCCGCCATTGACGAATATCGGCTGACCATCGGGTTTTCGGTCGTAACGTAATTCGACATCGTAGAACCGTTTTTACCGTAGTTTTTATAAGTCATGTCGTACTTGCTTGCGAGCAATGCGGGCCAAACGAGCGATTTGTCAAGACCGTTTCCGGCAAGATAGCTGTCGCCTATTACGGTAAACGTTTTGCCCTTGAGAATATCGTAATACATTCTTTCCTTGTCCTCCTCAAGCCACGAAGCAAGCACTTCTTTCGTTATTTTGTCTGCGGTGCTTGTCGCATTCGTCTTGCTCGAGTATACGACGGGCTTGTTGCTTTCGTCGTTGGATTTAAAGCAAAGACGTATGTATTCGTTGTCGTATTTCGATATGTAGGTGTATACGGTGTTTCCGTTTTCGGAGGTGATTATATATTCGCTGTTGCCGGGAGCGTTTGTTCGTGTGAAATCTATCGTCCAATTGCCGTCGCTGCCCTGCTTCCAGGACGAAACGACATATGTATCTTCGCCCGCAACACCGTTTTTTTCGTCGATGAAAACTATCTTTGTGCCTTTTCTTTCGACAGTCATTACATCTGTGTATAAATAGGTGTCGTCGTCGGGATTTATCGCATTCGCAAAACCGTCCTTGTTGAGCGACGAGCCGACGTAGCCCTTGTTCCAGCGTACTCTCATTGCCGTGCCGGGCTTGGTCGTAACGACGGTCGTGTCGGGGGACGTTGTGTCGGCATCGTCCGTGTCCTCGACGGCCGCCTGCGTTTCGGCAACGGTCGTTTGCTCGACCGCCGACGATGCGTCGGTCGTCGATCCGGCATCACCGCCACACGCAGTCAAAAGCACGCATATCACCGCAAGCAGCCACGCAAGGGCGGTTTTACTTGCTTTTTTCATATGAACTCCTTTTTATGTGATCGAATAATGCTTTGATCAAAGTTTTTGTTCGTGTGACAACAGCTCTCTCGGGCATTCCAGGGTAACACAGGAGGGAACACCGCTGTTATAAAAAATACGACATTTTTGCGTCGGAAATAAGTTCTGACAGCAGTTGTATTTTACCTGTACGGGGCGTGACACGCTTTTTATCTCGTCCCTTTCGCAGACCTGCTCTATCAGCTCGGTGTTCAGCGAAAAAACGGTGTTTTTGTTCTCGCCGAAGCCGGTCTTGACGAAAAGAATACCGTTTTCGACGGAATACGTGTATGCGGTAAAGCAGAAACGAAACAGCAGCTGCAACGAAAAAAGCAGAAATGTACATGAGGCACAGAAAAACGGAAATCGTTTATCCGTTACGTTGCCGAAATACGTACAGGCGGCGGCACATATTATGCCGAACAGCGATATCGCAGCCGCCGCCGTTCTTTTCGGTGCGGGGTTATAGCTCTTCATTTTCACGAATTCCGTAGGCAAGCTCGAACAGCTCTCTCGCTCTTTTCGTATTGCCGCTTGAATACAGATATCCCATCAGGGTTTCAAAGCCCGTCGCACGTCGGTATTCAACGACACTTGAGCTTTTCGGGTGAGATGAGGTGTGTGCATTGCGTCCGTGCTTGTAGACGGCAATTTCTTTTTCGGTCAAAACAGGCAAAATGTTTTCTATCGCACGGCTTTGGCGTGACGCCTGAACGTAATTCCGTGACAGGCGGTTAAGCTCGCCGACGTTCGATATGCCCGTTTTCGATAGCCTTTCCCGTACGAACAGCTCTATCACCGCATCGCCGAGATACGCAAGCACGAGAGCCGACGACGGTATTATTTCTTCGCTCATAATTCTCCTTTGACGATCAACGCAAGCTTGTTTTTCATATCGACGTTGTCCTTTACGTATTCTTTCAGTATTTTAACACTTGCCGCAACGACTGCGGCATCCGCTTTGTCCGCTTTTCTGCCGAAGCGGAGCTTTTCGTATACCTCGACAAGAGGCAAGACCGCATTTTTTCCGATCACGGCATCACACTCCGAGGCAAAATCGCATGGTAAAACGGAACCGTTGCGAATAAGCGAACAGCATTTCAGCAGCCGCAGTGCGTAGTGCGTGTATTTTTCGACAAATTCTTCGCAGTCCGATATATCTCCTCTTGCGGCACGCTCAAGTTCGCTTTCGAGTCGCACTCCGTGCTTTTTTCGCAAGACGAGCAACAACGCCGCCGTACTTGATATAAGCAGAAGCGAGATCACGCATATCAATAACGGCTTCGTCAAATTTCCGTCCGTTTCGCCGCCCGCAGCTCCCGTACCCTCTCCGAGCGATTCGGACGGCACATGAACGGTGTCGTCGGTGTCGGTTATAACGTCGGTCGTGTCAAAAGAGCTTTCGAAGTCCGAAGTGTCCTCAAGACCCGAGATCGTGCCGGACGTGATCACGCCGACACCCGTGTCGTCCTCCGACGTTTCGGGATCGTCGCCGCCCGTCGTGTCGAACGGCGGTGCCGTTGTTATCTCGGACGTGTCGGTGCTTGATACCGGTGCGGAAGAGTACGATGTCGTTGCCTCGTAAACGAGCCAGCCGCACCCGTCGATATAGTATTCGACCCAAGCGTGAGCGTTTGAATCCTTGACCTCGGAAATGTATTTGTACGGCGAAGGATCGTTTTTAAAGTCGGTTGCGATGTAGCCCTCGGCATACCGTGCCGGTATGCCCGCATATCTTAACAGCATGACCGCCGCCGAGGCGTACTGAACACAGCAGCCCTCTCTCGTTTCGGTCAAAAATTCCGTGACGGGATCGATTTGCCCCGTCATTTCGGGCGAGGTCGTGTAGACGCAGTTTTTCTTGAAGAAGTCGTCTATGCATGACAGAAGGTATTCCGTGTTTTCGGCGTTCGGCTCCGTATCTCTGCCGAAATTGCCGAATATTTCCGCCGCAAGTGCGGTAAAAGCCTTGTCGGAAATCGTTTTCGTGTATTGCGTGTAAGTGCGGTCGGAATAGTATGTATAGTACTCGATAACCGACAAAAGATCTGTTTTTTTCGGTTCCGATATTTCGTATAAGTCGTAAATTATGCAGTCGCTCGGAATATCAAGCCCCCGATTTTCGCAAGATTTTTCACACTCCCGAATGAGAGTTTCGAAGTCGTTTTTTGTCGGCGAGGGAATGTACAGATACGAGGTGATGTGAGGCAGGAGCGTTTGAAATACGGCAATGATGTCATCGAGCCGCTTTGCCTGTTCAACACCGCCTCTTGTGTAAACATGGGAAACGACGGAATACCGTGCGTTTTTTGCCGCACCGATGAGCAAGCCGTTTTTGTTGAAATACTTATCGTCGTGCGGCGAGATTGAATTTTCGAGATCGGTGACACCGTGCCTCACGGAGCAGACGGACGGGGTGGGGAGCGTGTCGGAGGAATAAAGCGTTTGAATGCCGATATGCTCCGTCATAAAGCCGAACGATGCGTATTTGTCATCATAGGAAAATTCGTTTACCGACGGCGAACCGAGAACGGCAAAAAACAGCTCGGTTATGTCCTCCGGGACGAAGTCGGGAAAAACGTCGGCACCGTCCGCAAGCTTCCATTCTCCGTCGGAATATGTGTCGCCGACCCAAAGACGCATATATTTGTTTGTCCGAGTGGAAGAAAAAACGTACATATCCGTTGTGTTTTCGTATTCAAACGGATACGCACCGGCATATCGTGCCTGTTGAGAGGACGAATATGCGTGAAAATTCTCCGTGCGTCGTTCGCTTTGCGGGAGCTGCGTCGTTCCGTTTCCGTAAAGCACGTGGCGGATCGAATTCATTATGCCGTTTATTTGCGGGATCTCGTGCCATTGCCCGCAAACGAGCGAAACGGGAGCGGCGAAAACGCAAAGAGCCAAGATGAGAGCGGTGATACCCATGCCGCCCGAATGCGAACACAAAACGAGCCGCTTTCGTTTGTCCGAACGAACCGACGAGCCTATCCGCCTGTACCGTTTTTCGCACGAACTCATTACTCCGAAGGCAACGGCACACGAAGCGACAAGAACGAAGCCGTATACGGTTTTCGTTGTATTAAAGGTGAATATCACGATGCTTACACAGGCATATACTATATAAAACGGAATATAGCTGTCGGCAACGATAATGCCGGCACAGAACAGGAGCGAAAATATCGCCGCAGTGTAATATATCGCCGTTTCCGCTCCGATGGTTTTAACGTAGTAGCTCGGAATATCGGCGGTAAAACCGACAAGTCCCGAATAGCCGTACTCGGAAATATGCTCTATCGCCGTATCGTACAGCGACAGGAACGGAAGCGATACCGTGTCGTAAAAACCGCCGCCGAAAAAAATGTATAAACAGATCGCCGAAACGACGACCGCTATCGAAAGAAGTCTTATGCGAATATCGAACAGAGTACAGAACGAAAGTGCCGTTCCGATCGTGCCGCCGATAAGGCAGGCGGCAAAAAGCGTCGAAAACTCGAAATCGATCCCGTATGCGTCAGTGATGAACATTATCAGACCTATACAGGCGGCGATCACCGTGATGAATTTCAAAATACAGCCGACGGTGACGGATAAGGGCGAAAAGCCCCTGCTCGGCAAAAATGCCGTGTCGATCTCGGTGCTGAATGTGATAACGGAGGTTTTTGTGCGTTTATTTTTCATTTTTCCGATTTTTAACCTCCGTTTCCGAGATCACGTACAGACTTATTCCGCAACGCAAAAACGCTTCCGTTACGGCATCGGGGATCTCAATGTCGCCTCTACACGGCAAAAAGCAGACCGTGTCGCCGACCGAAGCACCGTCAATAAACTCATCGACGGCGGCGGTATCGATACGCGACGTGAAATATATATGCGTTTCGTCCTCTCCCCGAGCAAGGCTCGTTAAAAGTTTCGAATCGTATGGCAGAGAAACGGTGCGCGGCGAAAGAGTATAGCCGATACCGAAGCTTTCGGGGTCATTCATCGTCACCTTTTCGATTCCCTTGTCAACGGGCAGGGCAAGCACGACGTTTTTGCGGGCAAAGCAAAGCTCCTTTGCCATGCCGAGAGCGTACTCAAGACATCGCTCTCCGTCGCACTGTCCGCTGTTGTACTGTCCGCCGTCGCACTGTCTGCCGTCATACGGTCCGTCCGGCGTCATGCGACGCATATCGGGAAAAATGACTGTTTTCGCATTTTTTTCGGAAGAATACAGCTTCACGAGCAGCTCGTCGGATTTTGCCGACAGCTTCCAATGGACTTTTTTCATCGGATCGGACGAAGCGTATTTCCTTACTCCCGTCATATCGCCGCCGTCCTTGCCATAGGATGATATGTCCGACGGCAGCTCCGCACCTAACTCGGTGTCTTTCGGAAGAGAGGGATATAAAATTTTCGGGAATACCGAGATGCGTTCGTATTCGTTCACCCTTATGCGAATGCGGAAAAATCCGAATATGCCGTACACGAAAACGCTGCTTAGCCCGAACGTGTATACGCCTCTGTGCCTCATCGTTCGACGGAAGCGTACCGAGTGCGTGCGAAACGGAAAGGACGAAAGACGTGTGCGATATCCGATCGCCGCCATACCTTTTTCGTCCGGCAGACACATCTCGGCATCAAGAAAATAATACGGTATGGGCAGACGGTTGCGATACGAGATCGTTATGTCGAGCTTTTCGTCCCGAACAAGCTCGGTACGGCTTGCTTCAAAGGTGAATTTCAATGCGAAGTACGAAATGAGTATGTAGATCAGCTCCGCAAACGGTAAAAGCAACGAGAAAACGAACAGGACCGCCGAAACGGTGTTGCGTAACGCCTGCGTGAATATGAACGAAAACAGGATAAAGCCCGAATATACGAAAAACGCTCGGCACGGCTTGAACGACAGACGGTACGGTTTTTTGACCTTCGTTTTCATTTTGCGGAAACAAACGGTACTTTCGTACCCTTCAAAATGCCCGTAAGTACGGCGGCTTTCGACTGCCCGTGCCTGTCGGAGGAATATTTGAGCGATATTCGGTGCGATATGGTGGGTATGAAAAGGTACGCTATATCCTCGGGTATGACGTAATCTCTGCCGCGGATGTATGCGTATGCACGAGCCGTGCGAACAAGGTCGATCGAGCCTCGCGTGCTTGCTCCGAGCGATATCGAGCTGTGATCTCTCGTCGCCGAAACGAGCGATACGGCGTAATCTATTATTTCGTCCGTTACACGAACGTTTGATATTTCATCACGCACGGATATGATGTCCTCGGGGGAAACGAGCCGAGAGGGGGATTGTACGCCTTGTCGTAAAAGCCGTTTGCGAACTATTTTTTCTTCTTCGCCGTGCGTGGGATAGCCGAGGGAAACGGATATGCAAAATCTGTCCAGCTGTGCCTCGGGAAGAGGAAACGTTCCGACAAAGCCCGATGGGTTTTGTGTGGCGATGACGGAAAACGGCTCGGAGAGCGGGTACGTTGTTCCGTCAACGGTAACTCGGTATTCCTGCATCGCCTCAAGCAGTGCCGATTGCGTTTTCGGTGAAGCACGGTTGATCTCGTCGGCAAGCAGTACGTTGCAAAAAACAAGTCCGCGACAAAATTCGAATTTTTCCTTTTGCTTACTGTATATGTTGTAACCCGTTATGTCCGACGGCGTGAGGTCGGGCGTGAATTGAGCCCTATTGAATTTCAAGCCGCATAACGCCGCATAGGAGGCTGCGAGCGTCGTCTTTCCCGTACCCGGAACGTCCTCGAGCAAAACGTGACCGCCCGACAGTATAGCCGAGAGAAACAGAAGCGTTTTATCGCTTTTGCCTATTATTATTTCGTTCAGCCCCGATAAAAGACATCGGGTGCTTTCGTGATCGTTTTTCGTCATTTGTCCGCTCCGCTTTTAAATTTTGATAAAATTCCGAGCTTCGATCCGGATTCAGGAATATCTCGTTCCGGGGTCCGAACACGGTTCGGTCGGCATTCCCTCGTATACGGGAATGTCGAATACGAAGGGCAGATCGAGCGATCTCGAACGTACCAACGAAAGGTATGTGGAATAACCCTCGTCATATGCCGCATCGACACCCTGCATATATTGTCCCCAGAAATTTCTTTTCGAACGTGCATCTACATTGAATTTCTGAAAATACAGCGTCTGCTGATGATCGTTGATGTACCTGTCGCGAAGCTTTTCCGCTCCGCCTCGTATCGCCGCCGTGCGGGTGGACCAATTGCCCGTTACCGCTTCCTTCATGCCGGCAAGATAGACCTCGAAATATCCGTTTCCCGTCGCCATTATATTGAAATAATTGTAGTAGCCGTCGTATTTTTTCAGCTCGTCCTCGGTGAAGCCCTCGCTCGGTGCGTCGTTTGTGCCGTTTACATAGCTGTTGTAAAGATACGTTCCGCACTTGCCCGAAATGAGCGGATTGTCGCCCTTGACACCCTGCTCCTGTCTCAGCCTTGCTCCGATAACGAGCGGAGAAATACCGAGCTCGTTTCCGACTTCGACAAAATATTCGGCATAGGTACGACCTTTTTCATCGTCCGGTATGACCGTTTTATACATGAACGTGCCTTTCAGCAGTTGCTCCGCCGCTTTCGTGCGGTCGCCGCAATCGACGGACAGATCTTCGAACATGAAAATGTTTTTTTCGTTCAGAAAATTCCTTGCGTCCATGAAAAATTCCACTGTTTCCGTTTTCGCCCTGTACCACATTCCGGATTCCACGCTTTTGTTGTCTATCGCATATGCGAGTGCGTCATCGTAACCGTTGTCAACGGTGTTGTTCTCGTCGTCCTCCGTTTCGGCGGCTATAACGTAGTCCCATGTGTATTTGCCGTCCGACAGCTCGGTTATGTTTATCGGATTAAACGTCCAGTTGGGGTGCTTTTCCTTGAGCGGTGCGAGAAGAGCCGCATAATCGGCGGGAAAGCCCGCGTCGATAAGCTTCCGTTCGATCTCGTTTTTCTCATCGGGTTCGTCGGCTCGGGTGACCTCGTCGGTAGATCTACCGCTCTGCGTGACCTCACCCGTCGCTTCCCCGTTCGCCATCTGCTCGGTGCCGCTGTCCGTGCCATCGCTCTCACAGCCGCCGAGGGAACAGACGGCACTTAAAACAAGAAGCAGCGACAGTGCTTTTACGATCTTTTCTTTCATTTTATATCTCCCACGATAAGCTCCATTATTTGCCGTTGCGGTACGAAGCCGTTATTTTCGTAAAAATGTATCGCACTTTCGTTGAACGACCAAACATTCAGCTCTATGTTGTAGCAACCGATGTCGCAGGCGTGCTTTTTCGCTCTGTCCGTAAGCATTTTGCCTATGCCCATGCCACGCATGCTTGCGTTGACACACAGATCGTCGATGTACAGACATTTATATTCACGCCTTGCTCCGCCTCCGTGTGTTTCGATGCGGCACATTATGTAGCCCAAAAGCCTGTCACCGTCTACCGCAAGAAAAACGGGTGTGCTTTCGCAGGCGAACATTTCGCCAAGCTCACGCTCGCCGTATTTTCCTCCCTCGTTTTTGAACAGATCCGGTCTGCCCGAGGCGTGAAGAGCGAGGATGTTTTCGAGCAACCTTACGACCTGTGCCGTATAGCGTACATCGGCATTTACGATCTCTATATTCATTTAAATCATCTCCCGTTTTCAATTATATACTGTTTTTACCGTTTTGTCAATAGAGGGGACAAATGTAAATAATTCGTAAATTTCGAAATTATATCGAAATATATTTTTATGTTAATGATATTTTAATAAAGAAATGCTATAATAGAACGGTCACGACCCGATAATAACGGCATAAATTATGCCGAAAGCGGTGCGGAACGGGAAATTTCACAAAATCATCAGCTTTTTGTCGCATAAATTTTCCACGTGTCCGCTAAACTGAATCTATAAGCCGCAAGTGACGCAATGCGAAACAGCGTGGCACGTAAGGCGAAACACGAAATAAAGGAGCGGTAAATGGCGATCTCGACTTTTCGACGGTACGAAAGAAAATTTCTCATGCCGCAGAGCCGTCTTGACGACGTGCTTGAACGGATAGACGGCTACATGGAGCCGGATAAATACTGTGTCGACGGCAAGTATTACACGATATGCAATATATATTTCGACAACGACGGCGACGACGTTATACGTCATTCCGTGTCCTCGCCGTACTTTAAGGAAAAGCTGAGGCTGAGAAGCTACGGAACACCGCAAAGCGACGATACGACCGTGTATCTCGAGTTGAAAAAAAAGACCGCAAAGCTCGTGACGAAGCGACGTGCCGCAATGACGCTGGCACAAGCCGAGGAATATATCCGATGCGGCGTTTGTCCGAAGCTCGACGGTTATCTCGACGCACAGGTCATGCACGAGATAGACTACTTCGTAAAAACGAACGAAGCGATGCCGAAGCTTTACGTTTCTTACGACAGACGTGCGTTCTTTTGTCGGGATAATTCCGATATACGCCTGACGATAGATTTCAATGTTCTTACGAGGCGCGATGACCTTTTTCTGGAACACGGAATATACGGAGCTTCACTTTTGCCGGAGGGAACGCTTCTTATGGAAATAAAAGTCCCCGATGCGTTGCCGATGCGTCTTGCGTCGATGCTGTCGGAGCTTGAGATATATCCGACCTCGTTTTCCAAATACGGCAGAGAATTTGCCGAATACATAAATTCGAAAAATAATCCCGAGGAGATACATAATGCCCGAAATGTTACTTAATTCATCTTTATCCGTAAACGATATATTCTCAATGCAGATAGGCTCTGCCGGCTTTACATTGCTTTCCGTTCTTGTAATGCTCGGTGTGTCGTTGCTTTTGGGACTCGTAAATGCACTTTCTTACATCTATTCGCAAAAAAAGGTGGGCGGCGATACGTCCCTTTCGTTTACGCTTATCATGATACCGGCAACCATAACGATGATAATCGTGCTTATCGGAAACAATATGGCGCGTGCTTTTACGCTTGCCGGCTCGCTTGCGATAATACGCTACAGGAGCAATCCCGCTTCGCCGAAGGACATTGCCTGCGTTTTCGTGTCGCTTGCGATAGGTCTTGCCTGCGGTATAGGCTATATCGCATACGCCGTGCTGTTTACGCTCGTTATGGCGGCGATAACGCTCGTTATTGCGGCAACGGGTTTCGGTATGCCTAAAAGCAGAGATATGAAGCTGCGGATACTCGTTCCCGAAAATCTGAATTTCGAGGGAGCGTTTGACGATATAATCGAGAAATATGCGAGCTTCTACCGCCTGTCCAAAGTAAAGACGAGCGATTTCGGAACGCTTTTCGAGCTTGTTTACGTGCTTAAGCTTAAGCCGAATACCGATAAAAAGGCATTTTTGGACGAGATAAGATGTCGTAACGGCAATTTGAATATCGCTCTCACTCTCGGTGCGGACAATGCGGAGGATTAAAAGATGAAAAAACACGCACTCGCCTCACTTCTGCTCGCCGCACTGTCATCGCTTACGCTCGTTTCCTGTTCGGGCGATATCAAAAACGACCTCGGCATATCGACCGATGACAATCGAACGGGTGCCGTTTTGACGGACGAGCAGGGCAAAGTATTGCCGGAGCCGGGGGTGGATCGCATATACGATTCTATGCTCGACGGCGATAAGGTCATAAACATCGAGATAACGATGTCGGAAAGCGACTTAAGCTCAATGCGGAAAAACGCCTCGGCGGAGCTTTATTATCATGCCAAGGTGTCCGTTGACGGTACGGAATGTGCCGATGCCGGAATACGCACGAGAGGAAACGTCACGTACGTGAGCAACAGCTCAAGTACACGGTACAGCTATAAAATAAATTTCGGTAAGTATACAAAGGGAACGAAGCTCAACGGTCTTGATGAAATGTGCCTGAACAATATGGCATACGACCCATCGTTTTTACGCGAATATCTTACATATAATGCGTTTTACGCACTCGATGCCGCCTCGCCGCTGTGTTCGCTTGCGACCGTTTCGGTGAACGGCGAAAATGCGGGCGTATACCTCGCACTCGAAGCCGCAGACGACAGCTTCTTGCAAAGATGCTTCGGCACGAGCGACGGAAATCTTTATAAGGCGAAAAAGGGAAGTACCCTCGAAAACGGTGCGACGGGCTTCGAACTGAAAAGCGGCGAGGATCTTTCGCTGTCGTATATAAAAAAGCTTTCGAATGCACTTAAGGGAGAAGGAAGCATCGAGGATTGCCTCGACGTTTCAAGCGTGCTTAAATATATTGCCGTAAACAGCGTTACGGCAAACGAAAGCTCGTATATGGGCAAAGGTGCGGAAAACTTCTATTTTTACGAGCAAAACGGCAAGCTCACCATGTTGCCGTGGGACTATAATCTCGCATTCGGCACGGATAGATCGGAAAGAAAAAACACCTATACGATACAGTCGGAGCTTATAAACGCATCGATATCCGCCCCGTATTTCGAAACGGAGGGAGCGGAAAGACCGCTTGCGTCGGTGCTTTTGGCAAATAAGGAATACTATGACGAGTATATCGGCTATGTGAAAAAACTCACGGAATATTTTGATTCACTGCAGACATCGCTTGCTCAATACAAGAGTATGATCGAGCAAAGCGTGACCGCAGATACGTCGAAATTTTATACAAACGAGCTGTTTTACGCCGAATTTACCGACGGCGAAAATACCCTGCTCGGCTTCATAAATGCGAGAAACAACGCCGTAAAGGCTCAGATCAATGCCGATTAAATGCTCGAAAGGTACGGGAAGGACCGTAAAAAATAACCATGATGAAGATCGGAAAAATTTTATCTTTTGCACTGATACCGCTGCTTGCGATATCGACTTTTGTCGCTTGCTCAAACGACTCCGCCTCCGA
Organism: uncultured Lachnospiraceae bacterium; assembly: GCA_964498965.1. Classification (GTDB taxonomy): domain Bacteria; phylum Bacillota; class Clostridia; order Oscillospirales; family CAG-272; genus CAZCJU01. Next base: position 5,760 of record CAZCJU010000009.1, on the reverse strand, counting down.
CGGCACACCCGCCGGAATGACGAAAGCGTCGAATGACGCCGCAGGCTATACGCTTTATATACCGACCTCGTGGAGCGTGAACGAAACGACTGCGATAACGACGGTCACGCCGGGCGTCGATACGAAAACCACGGTGAGCTGTGCGAGAATATCCAAGAGCGAGGATGTGACCGACGCAGTTACGTACTTCAATTCCTATGCGAGCGAACTTCACGATCATATGCCCGATTATAAAGCGGTCGGCGATACAACGAATGTCATGCTCGATTCCAATCCCGCAACGAGGTTTACTTATACGGGAACGCTTTCGGGTGTGTCCCGCAAATACTCTATGGTCGTTTGCGTAAAGGGAAATTACGTATATTTGCTGACACTTACAAGCACGGACACGGAATACGATACGTATTTCGACGATTTTAAATCGATTTACGAAAATATTGCGATAACATGAGAACAGTCTATTTCGATAATGCGGCAACAACGCCGCTTTGCGAGGCGGCGGTGTGTGCGATAAACGAAAATATCGCACTGTTCGGAAATCCCTCGTCGTTGCATTCGCTCGGACAACAGGCAGAGGCAGTGCTTGAAAAAAGCAGAGCGACGGTGAAAAGCTCGCTCGGCGTGACCGGCAGACACGACGAATTGATATTTTGTGCGAGCGGAAGCGAGGCAAATAACCTTGCCCTACTCGGTACTGCCCGTTCCAAAGCTTCTTTTGCGGGAAAAAAGGTGATCACGACGGCATCCGAACACCCGTCCGTTTTGAATTGCTGTAAGCAGCTTGAAAAAGAGGGCTTTGAGGTCGTGTATATACCCTGCCCGAGGGGAGCGGTCGATACGGAAGCCTTTGAAAACGCACTCGACGAGCGGACGTTTCTTGTTTCCGTTATGACGGCGAATAACGAAACGGGTGCGTTGTACGATATGAATACACTGCTTTCGATCACGAGAGCCAAATGCCCGAGGGCATATTTTCATACCGACGCAACGCAGGCATATACGAAAACGGGAATAAAAGCCCCGAAATTCGATATGCTGACGCTTTCGGGACATAAAATAGGTGCGCCGAAGGGCGTGGGAGCGTTGTATGTCGCCGAAAAAATGATGAAAGAAAAAGCGATCTCGCCCGTGGTATTCGGCGGCGGACAGGAAAAAGGACTTCGCTCGGGAACGGAAAACGTGCTTTTCGCAGCGGCTCTCGCCGCAGCCGCAACGGCTAAGATCGCCCGTGCGGCGGAATACGAAAAACATATGTCGCAGTTGCGTGCATATGCCGAAAAAGAATTTTCGGAAAAGCTCCCCGACGTGCGTATAAACCGCCCGTGTGCGGAATATTTACCGTCGCTGATAAGTGTTACGCTTGCGGGTATTAAAAGCGAGGTCATGTTGCATCATCTGTCGTCGAAAAATATATTCGTTTCTTCGGGTTCGGCGTGTTCCTCACACCATAAGAAAGCGTCGCACGTGATGACCGATTTCGGTCTGCCCGAGCATGAAGCGGATTGCACACTGCGTATAAGTATGTCGGGCGAAAACACGAAAGAGGACGTTGATCTGCTCGTTGCCGCTTTGACGGACGGCGTTGCGTCGCTTGCCCGTATCGGCAAACGGTAAAACGATAGTTTTAATAGTAATTTAACAGATTATTAAACACTATCCCGTTCAGTTTGTCGGCTGCGTATGATATAATCAACAGGATATATATAACTGCGAAAAATAAAGGATTGAGCAAATTATGAGTAAAGCAAACGCAAAGAAATCATCAAATGATATCTGGTACAAGATATTGGCTATTGCCATAGCCGCCATCTTCGCACTCGGCATATTGATAACGGTGGTAAAAACGTTCGGTTTGGTAGAACGTATTTCGCTCCATACGAATGTGACGATGAAAAGCGAGAATTATTCGGTCAATAACGCCGAAATGACGTATCTCGTGTATTCTATGTACAACAGCTATTATAATACGTATTCGGCATACGGCGAATCGTATCTTACATCTTTCGGACTTGATACGTCGAAATCGCTCGATCAGCAGATGTACATGGGCGGAAGCACCTCATGGAGAGATTTTCTCACCGAAAGCGTAACGGACTCCATGAAAGAGTGTCTTGCACTGTGCGAGGCGTTCGATGCGGATACGACGATCACCGCCGAAAAGCGTAAGGAGATCACGGACGAGGTAGAGCAACAGATAAACGACGAGATCGACGCTCTTAAGGAAATAGCAAAGGAAAATAATGTTTCCGCAACGAAATATATATCGCAAATGTGCTTCTATACCAAAGGTATATCGATCTCCGATGTTAAGCACGTAATGCAGATACAGTTTTTGGCAAGCAAATACAGCTCGTATGTTTCCGAGGGCTATAAATTCGAGGACACCGAGTACGATAAAAAGTACGACGACAATAAGAACGATTACCGTTACGCCGATTATAAAAAGTATGAGATAGAAGCCGACTACGAGGATGGTGCGGCAGACGATGTTGTGACAGAAGCTAAAAACAAGGCAAACGAAGCGATAGAGGCTATAAAGAAAAATATAGAATCGGGAATGAGCTTCGAGGATGCCGTTTATAAGTACGAGCAGGAGCTTGAAGCCGAAAAGGACGACGACGAGAACGATGACGATGACGATGACACGGAAAAGACAGACGATGATGACGAGGAAGAAAAGACCGAAGAAGAACTTAAAGAGGAAATAGCAGAAAAGGTTCTTAAGGAAAAACAGAGCTATTCCGATGACGAGTTCGGCAAGTGGCTCTTCGCCGATACGGCTCCCGCAGTCGATGAACTGAAAATAATCATCGAAGAGGATACGTATACGCTTTATCAGGTCGTTAAACAGCCCTACAGGTGTGAATACGAAACCGGAAACTTTCATTATATTGCGATAACCGACGGCGTTGCTACGGATGACAAGAGTGCGGAGGACGTTGTTAAGGGATACCTTACCGAGCTTGAGGGCAAGCTTACGGCGGGCGATGAGGCGGGCTTCTTGGCTCTGGCGGACGGCTATAAGGATATCGAAAATTGTGCGATAACACTTTACGAAAAAGTGGAAAACCTCGATAAGGATGTTGCGGACAGCAACCTATCGGTGGAAGGCTTCGACGAGTGGGCGTTCGGCGATGATATCAAAGCGGGCGATTTCAAGTCGTTCAGTGCAGAGGATTCGTCGTATATATTCTATTACACCGGAAAAGGACTTCCCGCATGGAAAGCCGATGTTGACAGCGACCTAAGAGAAGAAAAATACGAATCCGATCTTGAAGCGTGGAAAACCGCACATACCGTGACTGTGAACGAAAAAGCACAGGCTAAGGTAGCAAAATAATTTTTAAAGAACAAACCGCCCATGTATTCCCGTAAAGGAAGTGCGTGGGCGGTTGTCCGACCGTCTGCCCGATTGCTTTGCGGATTTTTGCCGAATCAGCGGAAAAACAGCGGACATAATCTAAACAGACAATAGGACGCGAAGAAATTTTGCCCAAAACTATTGACAATTTCAAAAAAATGTGATATTATATATACGTTGCTTAGGCAGAACCGATCAACACGGTGCAGCCGGTGCTGTTACGGAGGGATGTCCGAGCGGTTTAAGGAGCCGGTCTTGAAAACCGGTGACTCGTTTATGCGAGCCGTGAGTTCGAATCTCACTCCCTCCGCCAATGCAACGATTTAGCAGTGAGCGGCGTAAGCCGTGTTCATATACCGTTGGTAAGCAAATCCAAGCCACATACGGAGAAGTACTCAAGTGGTGAAGAGGCGCCCCTGCTAAGGGTGTAGGGTGGGTAACCGCCGCGAGAGTTCAAATCTCTCCTTCTCCGCCATTCCTCTCGTTTAAACGAGAGGAATTTTTTTGTCGATTCCCCGATTGCCGATCGCCGTTTACCGTCGGCGATTCGGTGTTCGATAAGGAACTTGCCTCTGCCATACATTATCGAAAACGTTTTTCATAAAAACGGGAAGAAAAACGTAAAAAGCCCTTGACAAATCAAAAGAAATGTGGTAAAATTATTGTACCTCTGTAAGGGGCGTTTTTGCGTTGCCGTAAACAGAGGGAGGTACAGTGGTCAGGCAATCGCCGCCCGATTGCGGACAAATTTTATAGGAGGTGCCGAAATGAGAGATAAGATAACTCTTGCTTGTTCCGTATGCAAGCAGAGAAACTATGACACGAAGAAAAACAAGAAGAACGACCCCGACAGACTCGAAATGAACAAGTATTGCCGCTTCTGCCGCAAACACACGCTTCATAAAGAAACGAAGTAAGCTTGCCGCCTTTTTCGCAGCGAACCACCGATGAGGGCTGCGGAGATGAAACATCTCATCGGAGAAACGGAACAAAAAATGTCAGAAAAAGAGTTAAACAATGAAACCGAGGTAGTTGTCGGAGATCAAAACACCGATAAAACAGTCGACAAAAAGACCGAAGCGAAGAAGCCGAAGGAAAAAAAGCCCGGATTTTTTGCCAAGGTAAAGCAGGGCTGGAAAAACTATATCGGCGAAATGAAAAAGATCACATGGCCGACATTCAAGCAGACGACGAACAACACGATCGTTGTAATCATATCCATGATAGTTGTGGGTATATTCGTGGCTTCGCTCGATGTCGTTTTCCAGAACGTGATCAAGCTGTTGGCGAAAATAGGCTGACGGAGAGCTGATCGCCATGATGGACAATTATTCTCTCGAACCCAAATGGTACGTGGCACACACGTATTCGGGCTACGAGAACAAGGTCAAAGATAACATCGAAAAAATAGTCGAAAACCGCAAGCTGGGTGAGCTTATAGTCGATATAAGAATACCCGTCGAAACTACCGTTGAGGCGGACGGTGACAAGGAAAAAACGGTTGAGTCGAAGGTATTTCCGAGCTATGTATTGGTAAAAATGGTCATGAACGACAACACATGGCACGTTATCAGAAACATAAGAGGCGTTACGGGATTCGTCGGTCCCGGCTCGCGTCCCGTAGCACTTACGGATGCCGAGGTAGCCGCTTTGGGAATCGAGGATCCCTCGGCAATTTCCGAAGCAAAGAAGAAAGACGAATTCAAATTTTCTGTCGGAGATATGGTCGAGTTGCGGACAGGTGCGTTTGCCGGCAATATCGGAAAGCTTATGGATATTTCCGAGGACGGTCAAAGCGTGACGGTTTCCGTGACTATGTTCGGACGAGAAGCACCGCTGCCTCTCAAAATAAGCGATATAGGTCCGATAGAAGATTAAATTGCGGACTTCGGTCTGCGTCCCTCGCAAAGATGAGGGTATGTGGGAGGAAGAAAATCTTTATTCTTCCGATAAACCACTTTGGAGGTATAAAATTTTATGGCAAAGAAAATTACAGCTTACGTAAAGCTTCAGTTACCCGCCGGCAAGGCTACACCCCAACCGCCTGTAGGTCCCGCCCTCGGTCAGCACGGTGTAAACATTGCGGCTTTCACAAAGGAATTTAACGAAAAAACGAAGAATCAGATCGGTCTTATAATCCCCGTAGTTATCACTATCTACGCCGACCGTTCGTTCACGTTTATAACTAAGACTCCCCCTGCGGCGGTTCTTATAAAGAAGGCTGCCGGAATCGAGTCAGGCTCCGCTGTTCCCAACAAGACAAAGGTTGCTTCCATAACAAAAGAGCAGGTTCGGAAAATAGCCGAAACAAAGCTGCCCGATCTTACTGCGGCAGATATAGATGCCGCTATAAGCATGATAGCCGGCACGGCACGCAGTATGGGCGTTACGGTAGAGGA
>CAZCJU010000008.1:0-35978 GCA_964498965.1 uncultured Lachnospiraceae bacterium | reverse complement strand
GCAATATCTATCGAACGGACACGTTTATTTCCGCGTGATAAAACAAGTATGGTTTCCAAATACATTTCGCCCGATTCAAGTAAATTCATTACTTCACCTCGCTTTCGCTGTTTACTCGCTATATAGTATCATATATTTGTGAATTTTTCATGTATTTTCGAAAATCTCTTGACAAACACATATGAATATGCTAACATATGAGCGATGATTTATATAAGGGAGTGTTTATATGACACATAATCACGGCGAGATACTTAAAATAGTAAAGAACGAATTACCCGATGACGAGCTGTTATTCGACTTGTCCGACCTTTTCAAAATATTCGGCGATGCAACGAGATTGAAGATACTATATGCTTTATTCGAACATGAGATGTGTGTTTGTGCGATTGCCGAGCTTTTGGGAATGACACAGCCGGCGATATCACATCAGTTAAAAGTGCTTAAGGAAGCGAAGCTGGTCGGTAACAGACGCAGCGGCAAGACGATATATTACTTTTTATCCGATGATCACGTAAGAAGCATTATTGCTCAGGGCTACGAGCATTTAACCGAAAAAGAAGGAGATATGTAATGAAAAAAACATATAGACTTGATGAAATAGACTGTGCGGGCTGTGCCGCAAAATTGGAAAGAAGTATAGGAAAATTAAGCGGCGTGAAATATATCAGTATAAATTTTCTCACACAGAAAATGATTCTCGAATCCGAGGACGACACATATGAGCAGGTGTTCGAGCAGGTGAAAAAACTGATAGCGAAAAAGGAGCCGGGCTGTAAAATACTATGAATAAGAAGCAAAGATTTTGTCTTATACGCATAATCGTATCATTTTTTCTGCTTGTTGTTATCTCCGTCTTACCTTTGGAAAATACGGTCAAGCTTGTATTATTTTTAATACCTTATTTATTGTCCGGCTACGATGTATTGCTTTCATCGCTTTACAACATATGCCGCGGAGAAATTTTTGACGAAAAATTTCTCATGAGTATTGCGACCGCAGGAGCGTTTTGTATAGGCGAATATCCGGAGGGTGTGGCCGTTATGGTGTTTTATCAGCTCGGCGAGCTGTTCCAGGGTATAGCCGTCGGCAAAAGTCGAAGCAGGATATCGGCATTGACCGAACTTCGTCCCGACAATGCCACGGTAATTCGTAACGAAAAAGAGGAATGCGTGGCAGTAGATGACATTCGGGTGGGTGACATACTCATCGTTAAACCCGGAGAACGTATCGGTGTTGACGGCATAATAACGGAGGGAGAAACAAGTCTTGACACCTCGTGCATTACGGGAGAAAGCGTTCCTCGTCAATACAGTGCGGGTGATAGGATAGTCAGCGGCTGTTTGAACATCTCGGGGGTTATCCGAATGAGAGTCGAAAGCGAATACACGCAAAGTACGGCGGCACGTATTCTCGAGCTTGTCGAAAATGCCGCTGAAAAAAAATCAAAAGCCGAGAGTTTTATAACTAAGTTTTCCCGTTATTACACGCCTGTCGTCGTTGTTTGCGGATTGATTTTGGCGTTTTTGCCTCCGCTTTTGTTTGATCAGCCGTTTGATAAATGGATATACCGTGCGTTATCGTTTCTCGTCGTTTCCTGCCCATGTGCCATTGTCGTTTCCGTTCCTCTCGCCTTTTTCGGAGGCATAGGTGCTTGCTCGGCGCATGGGATCTTGGTCAAGGGAACAAGCTACCTCGAAGTTCTCGCAAAAGCCGACACCTTTGTATTCGATAAAACGGGGACCGTGACAAAGGGTACATTTTCGGTAAAGAAAATCATAGCCGAGAAAATCACCGAAGCCGAGCTGACGGAGCTTTGTGTACATTGCGAAAATTATTCGACGCACCCGATAGCGACGGCGATAAAGAGCTTTTACGGTAAAGAGCCGAACATAAGCAGAATAGGCGAAATAAAAGAACTTGCGGGATACGGCATAAGTGCGGAGGTAGACGGTAAAGAGTATTTTGTCGGCAGCATTAAGCTGATGAAAAAATGCGGCGTTTCTTCATCTCTGCCTGTATTCGACGATTGTACCGTATACATTTCCGAGGGCGACAAATATCTCGGTTGTATTGTTTTGGGTGACGAAATAAAGGACGGTACGGCGGAAGCGATAGCCTCGCTTAAGCACTGCGGAGTAAAAAAAACGTATATGCTTTCCGGCGATACCGCATCCGTTGTCGAAGAAACGGGCGGTAAGACCGGGATAGACTGCTCGATCGGCGAATTGCTACCCCGGCAAAAGGTAGATGAGCTTGAAAAGATAATTTCGCAAAGCAACGGGTGTGTGTTCGTCGGCGACGGGATAAACGATGCCGCAGTGCTTACACGTGCCGATATAGGCATTGCCATGGGCGGTATCGGTTCGGATGCCGCAATCGAATGTGCCGATATCGTTATCATGAACGACGATCTGTCGCTTCTTCCGACGGGAATAGAAATGGCGAAGAAAACCGTTAAGATCTCGAAACAAAACATCGCATTTGCACTTTCCGTCAAAACGCTGATCCTGGTATTAAGTGCATTCGGTGTTCTCGGTATGTGGATGTCGGTTTTCGGCGATGTCGGAGTTGCCGTAATAGCCGTGTTGAATTCTATGCGAGCATTAAAGCATTAAAGCAATAAAAGAAAATGACAAAGTCAATGAATATGTGCGAATTGTAACTTTTTTGTTGGCTTTTTCGTTCGCTTATGCTATATATGTACGGTTCCGTACACCGCTTTCGGCAATCTGCGGTATTGCTTCTCAAATGAATTTAGATTTGAGTTTGAGAGTGGTGTAATTTTATAAGGAACTAAAACTTGTTCACCAATATAAACGTCGTGCGTTTGAGATTAATTGATTTCTAACTACATTTACAAGCAATCGAATATACGATATACTTGATGTTTTACGCACCTATAAATAATCGAAAAAAGCACTTCATTTCCAACGGATTTCGAAGTGCCTTGTTTTTTTACATGCCGAATCGTATTGATCTCGAATATGCAGCCGAGCATCAAAGAAGCATGGAAAGTATGCTTTATTTTTTGAAAAGCTCGCTTTTTGCACCGAAAAACAGTATTTTCGGCTTAATGGATTTTAAACGCTTCAAACATTCGTTGCCGTATTCACGGTATTTTTCACCGAGCGGTTCTTTAAGCAATGAATTTGCGATATTTAAAAAATCCCGTGCGTAAAATCCGTTTTTGGTATATTTTGCCCAAAGAGCATACGATGTGATGAAATCGTTACACCCAAGTATTTCGTTCACGCATCGAATGCGTTCCGCATCGCTCAATTCGTATTTCAACAGCGATAAATGTGCAAGATACACTTGCTTTACGGCTTCTTTTTTTTCGCAATATTCAAATTTTTCGGAATTTGTCACATATTTGGGAGCATCACGGCCGCATTTTGAAAACAACTGTGCCACTTGCGTAATATCGTCGAGGGTGTTTTCGGAAAAAAGACCGTTGTTGATATCACGACACAGTGAATATAATTCAGATTTTATGTTGTTTTTCATGAATTATGATCTTGTGCTTTCATAAAGCTTGTTTTTTAAATATTCTACCTGTGCTCGCGTCAAATATTTCCACTTCCCGACGGGAAGCTTATCCAGGGAAATATCTCCCTCGGCAACCCTTTGAAGCCTTACTACGTTTAACGAGGCTTGCTCGCACATTTTTCTGATCTGCCTGTTGCGTCCCTCTTTAAGCTCAAAGCGGAGCAAAGAGGATACCTCCGTGCTTTCAAGCAACGAAACCTTAACCGGCTTGATCTTATATCCGTCGATTTCCATCGGCGATGTAAGTATTTTATATGCACTGTCCGTAAGTGCGGGACGTACACGTGCGTGATATACCTTTGATATGTTTCCGCTCGGGTGCATCATTTTGTTCGCAAAATCACCGTCGTTCGTTAAAAGTAACAGACCCTCGGAATCTTTGTCAAGTCTGCCTATTGGGTATACACGGCACGGCAGATCCGCAAGAAGCTCCGCAATGCATTTTCTGTCGAATTCATCATGCAACGACGTGACATAGCCTCGCGGCTTGTTGAGCATAACGTAAACCTTCTTTTCGGGAAGATTGCTTACACGCTTTCCTTTATATACTATAATGTCATGCACCGGATCGACCTTTGTGCCAAGCTCGCAAATTCTTCCGTTCACCGTTATCAAACCCTGCACGATATCACGCTCGGCACCTCTGCGAGAGATGATGCCCGCATCGGACAGTAGCTTTTGTATTCTGATTTTTTCCATAACCTATCCAAATATTTTTTCGATTAATGATTTTTTGTAACCGAGCTTCTTTACCTCACCTACGGCAACTATATTCGCAGAACATATCAACCTGCCGTTTTCGTAATAGCACAGCTGCCCCATAACTTCGCCGTCGGACACGGGTGCGTAATAAAACCTTTTGATGTTCAAAACACGGTGACACGAAGTGCTATCTCGAAGTGTCGCACTTAGCTCCTTTGTCAGTTTGAGCCTGATTCGATCCGACTCGCCCCCGCAGACGTGAGCATATTCCGGCAATTCTCCCGCAGCCTCGAGCCTCGTGAATTTGTACAGCTTGTATCCGTATGCGAAAAGCTCTCTGTGATCCGCCCAATCGTCGGGATCGTTAAGCGTGCAGGCGACAAGCCGTACACCGTTTTTATCGTAACAGGTAACAAGACACCTGCCGGTTTTTTTCGTAAAACCCGTTTTCCCTCCGATCACTCCGTCATCCTTTAACAACCTGTTGTGATTGATAAGTAATCGAGAATATGTTGTGTCGCTGCCTTTTAATGCGGTTTTTTCGGTTGCCGTAATTGCGGCAAATTCGGGATTTGACATACAGTATGCGAGAAGTCTGCACATATCGTATGAAGTGGTATAGTGCAGTTCGTCATATAAGCCGTGCGGATTTGTAAAATGTGTGTCGTACAGGCAGAGCCGATGTGCCTTTTCATTCATCAAAGTCACAAAATCATCGATATTGTCGCAGACGGAAACGGATATGGCGACTGCGGCATCGTTTGCGCTTTCAAGCAAAAGTGCATATAAAAGCTCGCGCATTGTCAATTCCTCGCCTCGTTGCAGATAAATGCTTGAACCCTCAACACCGACGGCTTCTTCGCTAACCTTAACGACACGATCGAGCGGACAGCTTTCTATAGCCACAATCGCCGTCATTATTTTTGTTGTGCTTGCCATGCCCATTCGAACGTTTTCGTTTTTACCGCATATAAGACTGCCGCTTTCGGCATCGATCAAAGCATATGAACCGGCACTTATAGATGCCGCTTCGTAGCTGTCGCCTCCGTATACGACCGATGACATGATGAAGCATAAAACGGCAATGAAACAGGAAAATACCGATGATTTTTTCATTTTTTATACCGTCCTTTGAATAATACTTTTAAATATTATTCGGTCAAAACACGGTATATTCAAATTCAGTCCTTGTTGTCGGTGATAATATCGCTCAGATCAGCTTCCTCGACATTATCGCTTTCTTCGTCTTCCTTTTTGTTCTTTTTGGAAAGTGATTTGATCTTTTCCAAAATTGTCGGTGCCTTGTTGAGGAGCGATACGATATTCGAACCCAAATCGTTCGGTTGGTTTTGAGGATTGCTTATCGATATCAAATTAACATCGCCCTCGGGCTTGATGATCAAAAATGCGACGGGTGTTATCGAAACGCCGGAGGTTCCGCAACCGGAAAAGCTGTTTGCCTTCTCCGAATCTTTCTTGGAGTGCTTGCCGATGTAATCCATTCCGCCCGTTACGACGCCGACCGTTACCTTTGAAACGGGAATTGCGACAACTCCGCCCGGTGTTTGTATCGGCTCTCCGATTATCGTGTCGCCGTCAACCATATTTCTTATGTTATCCATAGTGTTTTTGAAGCTGTCGGTGAAATTTTGTTCTGCCATGATATTACTCCTTAAATATTATTCAGTATCTTTTTTATGCCCGGGATCGAAGCGATGAGAGAAGCGAGTACGCCGAAAAGCGTGATCGAAAATCGCAGATCTATGATCGCACGGCTCTTTTCCGAAACAAAATCGGCACGTGTTCGTATGTGTGAAATGTTCTTTTCCGAAAAATCAGTGTGATTCTCCAAAAGTGCCATGAGATAACGGAGTACTTCGTTTACTCCGCCGAGTAAAAGTGCGGTCTTTGCACAATCGTCCGTTCCGATCGTTATGTCTATATTTACAAGCTTGATCTTCAAATGATTTGAAAACCTGTCGATGAAAACCGTGACCGTATCCGTAATAGTGCTTATTAGATCCGAAATGTCGGATACGGATCGCTTTTTTTCCTCGCCCAGGCTTGAAGCATCGGCTTCACACCTCGCTTTCTTTTGCTGTCTTTTCAAAGCTTTTTTGCGGCGTTTTTTAACGTTTTTTTGCGAATAGTACGACAATTTCGGCTTTTTCTTTTTTCTCGGTGTTATCGTAATTTTGAAAAAAAGCACTTTTGCGTATACCTTAAGCTTTTCATCGCTTTGAATTATAAGCGATATCGGCAAAAAAAGCAGTAATGCGAAAAAGAGAAGAACGGAGAAGATTATTATGAGAAATTTAATTTTCCTTACCTCCCCACGGCTTTATTATGACCTGACCGTCGCCGGACGGCAGTTCAAACGGCGGTAGCTCATATGTAGATGTAAGACCGAATACTCTTAAAAAATCCGGGGTGGTCTTCCATAAAGTCGGTTTGCCTGGTGCGTCAAGCGTGCCGCACGGCTCGATCAGACCCTTTTCGTGCAATGAGCTTACCGTGTAATTGCAGTCAACTCCTCTTATGCCGTCTATGTACGAGCGTGTTACAGGCTCGTTGTATGCGATTATCGCAAGTACCTCAAGCGATGCACGGGACAGATTTCCGCCGCCTCGCACATCAAGCGCGGTCTTGATATATTCGGAATACTTTTCGTTTGTGCAAAGCTGGTAAAATTCACCGAGCTTTAAAAATTTTATGCCGCCGCTCGAATGCCTCTGTCGTAAAAGCTCCGTTGCCTCGTCAAACAACTCCTTTTTACAGCACAATACCGATAACAGCTTATCTTCGCTTATCGGATGCCCCGCCGCAAAAAGGATAGCTTCCGTAACGTCGGCGGCATCGTCGGACGATGAGATCGGCGGTAATTCTTTTGTATCGTTCATTGACTTTCGTTTTCCTTTGATATTCGCTGTCTTATACCGATGACGAAATTGCTCGTGTCGTTGTCGTCGCCGTCTGTTGAAACGTATACTCTGTCCGCTTTTAACAGTTCAAGCGTTGCCATAAACAGTGCTACTATTTCGGAACGTGACGATGCGGTGAGAAATAAAGTGTCGATGTGCGTGTCGCCGTTCGTAAGCAAATATTTCATTACAAATACTATTTTCGCACCGACGGGAACTATTTTACGCTTAATTATCGGACGTATGTTATCTGTTCGGGGCCGATTTTCTTCGGCTACACGTAAAAGGACACGTTGCATTGCGTTTTTCAATACGTTTACACTGTACGGACGCACGTAACTGTCGTCGGGCGGTATCTCGTCCGTGTCCTTTACAAAACGCAACGAATATACCTTTTGCCTGTCATCAAGCTCCGTCGATGCCTCCTTAATGTATTTGTATTCGAGCAGTGCGAGTGCCAGTCTTGCCCTGGGATCTTCTTCACTCTCGGGCAAAGGGCGGGGAAGAAGCATTTTGCTTTTTATGAGCATAAGTTCGGATGCCATGACGATAAATTCGCCGGCAAGCTCCATATCAAGCTCTGCCATTTCGTTCACGTATTCCATGTATTGCTCGAGAATAAGTGCGATCGGAATATCCATTATATCGACCTTGTTTTTCGATATGAGCGATAAAAGCAGATCCAACGGTCCTTCGAATACCTCGGTTTTATATGTCGGCTCGTTCATAAGTGCGAGAAGAACGGGATCAATTTCAGCATGGACGCAAATCCCGAGCATATGCCGTCGGCAACAAAGCTCAACGGAACGGAAACGACTCCCGATATCAAAAGCACCATAAGCACTATCATAATGTATCGCTCGTATTTCATTACGCCGAAATAGAATTTGTCCGGCAGAAATATGAAAGCAAGACGCGAGCCGTCAAATGGAGGAATAGGTATGAAATTGAATATCGCAAGAGTCAGATTGTAATAGTAAAAGTACCACAGAAACGAGTATATGACCCAAATCAGATACTCATTGCTTTCCGTGTAAAGCCCGAAACGGTTTACACATTCGTTAAACAGAGCGTAGATCAGAAAACCGATGAAAAACAGCAGAAAATTTGCGATTGGTCCGGCTACCGCCGTAAGTGCCATATCACGCTTCGGCTTCGAAAAATATCTTGAATTTACCGGCACGGGCCTTGCCCAGCCGAAACCGCCGAGGATCATGCACAGCGTGCCTATCGGATCGAGATGCCTTGCCGGATTCATGGTGACACGCCCGAGGCTTCTTGCGGTCGGATCGCCCAGTTTGTCGGCAACAAATGCGTGTGCCGCTTCGTGAAACGAAAGAGCGATAAGTACCGTGGGGATCGAGATCAAAAGACCTACAAGCTCAAACGGATCGGTAAGTGCGGAAATGAAACCGTTCATTGATTACCTCCTCGTTCGTTTTTAAGCAGATCCTCAAAGGATTCTCTGCGTACCGACAGTCTGTCGACTCCGTCCTTTATTATGACTATCGGCGGGCGGGGAATCCTGTTATAATTTGATGCCATTGAATAGTTGTATGCACCCGTTACCAAAACGGCTATCTTGTCGCCTCTCTTGACCGGTTGCATTAAAACGTCCTCGGCAATGAGATCTCCGCTTTCACAGCACCTGCCGCCGATCGTACAGCGGTTTACTGGGCGTGTGCTTGCCTTGTTTGCGCAAAGTACCGTGTATTGCGAAGAGTAAAGTGCGTATCGAGGATTGTCCGGCATTCCGCCGTCTATCGAAATGTAATTCTTGAAGCCTTCTATTTCCTTGTATGAACCGACGGTGTAAAGCGTTACGCCCGATGCCGCAACTATGCTTCGTCCCGGCTCCATGAAGATCTTCGGTTGCTTAACGTCGTATTTTTCGCAAAGCGAGGTCACGGTGCGTGCGAGAGAACCGATGTATGTGTCTATGTCGGGATCGGATTGCGAAGAAATATACCGAACGCCGATACCGCCGCCGAGATTTAAGATCTTCGCTTCGAAGCCGTACTTGTCACGTATTGAGGATATGAATTTTATCATTACGTTTGCCGCTTCCTCAAACGATTCGGTTTCAAAGATCTGAGAACCGATGTGGCAGTGAAAGCCGCACAGACAAACATTGTCAAGGTGCAGTGCGAGCGAGGTTATTCTTTCCGCACCGCCTGTTTCGATAGGTGAACCGAATTTGCTGTCAATCGAACCCGTCGATATCGCCTTCAGCGTGTGCGGATCTATGCCGGGCGTTATCCTGAGCAAAATGTTCTGCCTGATACCGACTTCACCTGCGATGCGATTCAATGAATACAGTTCGTCAATATTGTCTACCGCAAAAAATCCGACACCGCATTCGATACCGAAGCGAATATCCTCGTCGGTTTTGTTGTTACCGTGAAATATGGCGTTCTTTAAGTCAAAGCCCGCCTCCCTTGCGGTGTAAAGCTCTCCCGGGGAAACGATATCTATTCCCATGCTCTGTGCCTGCATTATTTTGTATATTTCGTAAAACGACAGTGCCTTGCTTGCGTAAAACGGCATACTTCCGTCCCCGAAATGCTTCTTTAAAGCCGCTGTGTATTTTTCGCATTGACTTGCGATCTTGTTTTCGTCGAGCAGATACAGCGGCGTGCCGTATTTTTCGGCAAGTGCTACTGTGTCCGCTCCACCGAGTGTGAAATGACCGTTGTCGTCGATACCGTAGCAGTCATGTATCAAATATTCGTTTTTCATGGTAAACCGAACTCCTTTGTTTTGCGATCGATCGCACGAAATAGTGTGCGAAGCTCAAATATGCCCGAGCTTTAAAACTTCAGAAGACAGGACAGTATCTCATCTCGTCCTTCTTTTGTGAGTGCCGAAAAGGGGATTATCGGTATTCCCTTGGGGATTATCGGACTCTCTGCCAGCTTTTTGAGATTTTCCGCTTTCGTCGTCTTGTTTAATTTGTCGCATTTGGTAGCCGCTATTATGAAAGGCACTCTGTAATGCGTCAACCATTCGAGCATCATTTCGTCGTCCTTTGTTACACCGACCTTGAGGTCTATGAGCTGTATGACGAGCGATACGGAATCGGAGGAAAGATAGCTTTCTATCAGCCGACTCCATTTTTTGATCTCCTCCACGCTGCGTTTTGCGTATCCGTAGCCGGGCAGATCCGTAAAGAAAAATTTTCCGTCAACATTATAGTAATTTATCGTAGCCGTTTTTCCCGGTGACGAGCTTACACGGGCAAGCGATTTTCGAGAACAGAGAACGTTGAGCAACGAGCTTTTTCCGATGTTGGACCTGCCGGAAAAAGCAAACTGAGGTAAACTTGAGGTGATAAGCTGTGACGGCATACCCGCCGACATTACAAGCTCGATGTTGTTGAAATTCGCTTTTATCATATCTGTGCCTCGGTATATTTTTCGCCTTCGGGAATATACCTGCCGAAATCGACGGCTTCCGATTTTTGCGTACCGGCAAGAGCGTGCCGTAATACGTCGTCGGCACTTTCGCAGGGAATGAAATTCATGCCGGCGACCGCAACGGGATCGGCATCTTTAAGGTCATCGAGATTCGACTTCGGTATCAATACAGTCTTTACTCCCGCACGGTATGCGGCAGATGCCTTTTCCCGAAGCCCGCCTATCGCAAGAACTCTGCCCCTTAACGTTATTTCACCTGTCATCGCCACATCCGACCTTACCGCCCTGCCCGATAATTCACTGACAAGTGCGGTCATTATCGTAACTCCCGCACTCGGACCGTCTTTCGGTGTCGCACCCTCGGGTACGTGTATGTGTATATCCTTGATTTTGTAAAAATCCGGATCCACTCCGAGCTTGTCCGCATTCGAACGTATGTAGCTGACGGCGGCGTGTGCGGATTCCTTCATGACATCGCCGAGCGAGCCGGTAAGTTCCAGCCTACCTGTGCCGGGAAACGATGCCACTTCGATCTTAAGCAGATCGCCACCGGCTTGCGTGTAGGCAAGCCCGTTTACCGTTCCGATCTCGTCATGCTCGCAGATCTTCTCGAATTCCACTTTGTGTCCGTCGATAAATTTGTCGACGTTGGACGAGGTAATGCGAACCCTGCTTATGCCGTCCTCGACCGATTTGTAAGCGGCACGTCGCATTATCCCCGAGATCTTCCGCTCAAGCTCTCTTACTCCGGCCTCGTATGTGTAGCAGTCGATTATTCGGTAGATCGCATCGTCATCAAGTTTGAAAGTTGCTGCCTTTAAGCCGTGACGCAGACGCTGCTTCGGAATAAGATGCTTCTTCGCTATTGCGAATTTTTCATCTCTCGTGTAGCTGTCTATGTTGATTATTTCCATTCTGTCAAGCAAAGGACGGGGAATGTTTTTGAGTGAATTGGCTGTGCAGATGAACATACAGCCCGAAAGATCCGTTGTGACCTCGACAAAATGATCTCTGAAATTTTTGTTTTGCTCTGGATCGAGTACCTCGAGCATGGCGGAGGCGGGATCGCCTCGCATATCGCTGCACATCTTATCTATCTCGTCCAAAAGTATCAGGGGATTCATCGTCTTGGCTTTTATGAGTGCGTCGATTATGCGTCCCGGCATTGAGCCGACATAGGTCTTTCTGTGACCTCTGATATCGCTCTCGTCCTTTATTCCGCCGAGCGATACTCTGACGTAGCTCTTGTGTAATGCATGTGCAAGAGAAGAGGCGACGGAAGTTTTTCCGACGCCGGGGGCACCGACAAGACAAATTATCTGAGTCTTGATATCGGAATTAAGCTGTCGCACCGCCATGTATTCAAGTATCCTGACCTTGACCTTGTCCAAACCGTAATGATCCTTGTCAAGTACTTTTTTTGCGGCGGCTATATCGATACTGTCGGTCGATATCCTGCCCCACGGGATTTCGAATACCGTGTCCAAATACCTGCGGATAACGGTTGCGTCGGCGGATGTATCGGGCATTTTCGCAAGCTTTCTTATCTCTTTTTTGATATGCTCTTTGTCGTCCTCGCCGATGCAAAGCGAGTTTAACTTGCTTGAATACTCGGAGATTTCGCTGTCGCCGTAATCGTCAACGTCGTCGCCTTCACCCTCACCCAATTCGTCGCGTATCGCCTGCAATTTTAATCTGAGATAATAATTTCGGTCGTTTTGCTTCATTGACTTTTTTACGTTGTCGCGAATGCGTTCCTCGATGTCGATAAGCTCTATCTCGGAGTACAGTGCGGATAAAAGCAGATAAGCTCTTTTGACCGGATCGTATTCATATAAAACGGCAAGCTTGTCGTTTATCGAATGAAGTACGCTCGAAGCGATGAAATCGCAAATGTAGTCAAGGCTTCGATCGGGTTGAAGCTCAACTAAAATGCTTCTCGAAAAATGCTCGGAATGCGATGCGATCGTGTTTACGCAATTAAAGATCTCGCCGAGCAGTCCTTTTTTTTGCTTTTCGTCGCAATCGACGGGAAGCTCGGCCTTTGTGACAACGTCAACTACGGTGTTGTTGGAACGATCCTTGTGTATTTTTATACAATCGCAACGCAAATAACATTCGAAATAGACTTGAATATTACCGTTTCCCAACTCGGAAACACTCTTTATTCCGGCAATTACACCGACAATAGGTCTGTTTTTGTCAAACGGCGTTATTTCACCGTCGGCATTCGAGTAGGTCAAAAACAGATTTTCCGACTTCTTCTCTGCCATGCGGCATACTTTTATAAATTTTTTAGAAGATATTTCGCAATTGATATTCATTCTCGGAAACGGAACGATGCCCGTGAGAGGAATGCAGTACAGATTATCCGCTCTTGCGGATTCTACGGTTCGTGGCATATTTGATCACTTCCTGTTGGTTTATTGTACGTCGTCGATCTCGTTTGTATCGCCGATTTGCTTCGAAAGCATTGTTATGAGCGGACGCAGTAATACGACCGAAATACATACGACGAGCGATGAAACGAGTGCGGGCGTTGAAAAAAGCTTTGTTATGAGAGAGTAATGACCGCTCGGAAAATCCGAGGGCTTGAAAAGCAAAAGCAGATAATGTATCAATGCGTAACGCAGAAGCACCGCCGCGATAACGCTTAAGGCACTTCCGAGTTTTAATTTCGCCGATAATGCCCTTATCATCAAAATCGACAGTACGGCGGTCAAAACGGTTATTATGTAAAAAAAGTAATTTCCCGAGCCGCAGATAAGATTCAAAGTAACGGATACGGCGGCAAACGAACAAAAGCTCCACATCGCATCGTCAAATGCAAGCAGTGTAAAAGTCACGCCGGACAGTATGTAGTACAATGAAAAGCAAACGGTATCGCTTCCGTTGCAATGTATCAAAAGGATCTGCGAACATAGCGAAACAAAAACAAAAATAATATATGCGATATTAATGGCTTTACTTTTTTTCACTCGAGTAACTCCCATATAAAAATATACGCATATATTATAACATATTTAATGTGGCTTATTAAAGAGCTATAATTTAACTATTTAAAAATTTTTTACACATTGTCGCTCTTATTTCCCGACCTTGCCCTTTTATCGCCGTTCTTGCATTTGCGTGTCGCTTTGTTCTTGTAAGGCTTTATCGGAACGTTTATGAGTTGCCTGTATGATTCCGCTTCGTCCTCGTCCTCGGGTACGGCTTGTACAAGTCCCGTGCATTCGGTGCTTGAAGCCACGGCGGATAACTCATCGACTTCAAACGGATATTCTTCGTCCTCTCTCGCTCTCGGCATTCCGGGATAACCGGGAAATTTGTTATTGTAAAGCATATTTGCTCCTTTCATTCGGCACTTCGCTTTTATTATTTGAAAAAACACTGCCGTAATGCGTTGAAATGTGTAAATAATTAGTAAATTTTTAATTACAAGCATTGATTTTGTTCGGAATAAATAATATTATTTATTCAAATGAATCGGCAAGGGTGTTACGAAAAATGAAAAACAAATGTATAATATGCGGTTCGGTCGGCACCCCCGATCAGCTTGACGGACTGCAAATGAAAAGCGGAGATCTGCTTATAGCCGCCGACGGAGGCTTCGATATTTTAGCGGAAGCGGGATATAAACCCGACCTGCTCATAGGCGATCTCGATTCGATAGAGGGTGTCCCGAACGATACGGAAGTGCTGAAATACGATGTGAGAAAGGACGATTCCGATACGTTGTTGGCGATAAAATACGGCATGAGCTGTGGTTTTGAACGCTTTACACTGTATGGTGTCATCGGCGGAAGGCTCGATCACACGATCGCAAGCATACAAGCTTTGGCGTACATAAACAGTCGCAGCTGCTTCGGAGAGATAAGAGGGAACGAATACATAACGCTGTTAAACTCGTCGTCAATATGTTTTGACAGCACTTCGCGTGGAAAGATCTCTCTGTTTTCATATTCCGAAAAATGTAGCGGCGTTACCGTTCGAGGTCTTGATTACACGCTTGACGATGCGGTGCTTCATAATACGTTTCCTATAGGCTTGAGCAACGAATTTATCGGCGAAAAAGCGGAGATCGACGTAAAAAACGGAGAGCTTTTGATAATATGCGAGTGCGGCAAAAAAATTAAGCTCGCAAAAAACGAAAAATAATCGTCAATACTATTGATTTTGTTCACCGAATGTGCTATTATGTATAAGATAGTAATATTTTCGAACTAATATAAAACGGAGAATGGTATGTATAAAAAAGTATCGACCGACCTGAATTTTGTCGAAAGAGAAAAAGAAATCGAAAAATTTTGGCATGATAACGACATTTTTAAAAAAAGTATCGACTTGAGAGCAAACGGTGAAAATTTTACGTTTTACGACGGACCTCCCACGGCAAACGGCAAACCGCATATAGGTCATGTGCTGACTCGTGTTATCAAGGATATGATACCGCGATACAGAACGATGAAGGGCTATCATGTTCTAAGAAAAGCGGGATGGGATACACACGGACTTCCCGTTGAGCTTGAAGTCGAAAAACTTCTCGGTCTTGAGGGAAAGGAACAGGTCGAGCAGTACGGACTTGAGCCGTTTATCAAAAAGTGCAAGGAAAGCGTGTGGAAATATAAAGGAATGTGGGAGGACTTTTCCTCGACCGTCGGCTTTTGGGCGGATATGGATGACCCTTACATAACCTACGATAATAAGTATATCGAATCCGAATGGTGGTCGCTTAAGAAAATATTCGATGAGGGACTTTTATACAAGGGCTTTAAAATAGTGCCTTATTGCCCCCGCTGCGGAACTCCGCTCTCCTCTCATGAGGTGGCTCAGGGCTATAAGGACGTAAAGGAAAAGTCGGTCATTGCTAAGTTCAAGGCGAAAGGCGAGGAAAACACGTATTTTCTGGCTTGGACGACAACACCGTGGACCTTGCCGTCGAATGTGGCACTTTGCGTAAACGCAAAGGAAAGCTATGTTAAAGTCAAGGCGGGTGACGAGTATTATATACTTGCACAGGCACTTGCGGATAAGGTCGTCGGCGAGTACGAGATCGTCGAAAGTTTTGACGGTGCGGAGCTTGAGTACAGAGAATATGAGCCGCTGTTCGATTTTGCGAAACCCGATAAAAAATGTTATTACGTAACGTGTGCCGATTACGTTACGCTTACGGACGGCACCGGAATAGTTCATACCGCACCCGCATTCGGTGAGGACGATTCGCAGGTCGGAAGAAGATACGATCTGCCGTTCGTACAGCTTGTGGATGCAAAGGGGCAAATGACAAAGGAAACGCCTTGGCAAGGAAAATTCTGCAAGGATGCCGATAAAGACGTGCTTTACGAGCTTAAGATCGGCGGAAAACTGTTCAAAACACTTCAATACGAACATTCGTATCCGTTCTGCTGGAGATGCGATACGCCGCTTATATATTACGCGAGAAATTCGTGGTTCATAAAAATGACCGATGTGCGTGACAGACTTATCGCAAATAACGAAACCGTGAACTGGATCCCCGAGTCGATCGGAACGGGACGCTTCGGCGAATGGATAAAGAACGTACAGGATTGGGGCGTTTCGAGAGATAGATATTGGGGTACACCGCTCAACATTTGGGAATGCGAGTGCGGTCACAGACACGCCATAGGCAGTATAGAAGAATTAAAGTCAATGTCGGATAATTGCCCCGACGATATCGAACTTCACCGTCCTTATATAGATGCGGTGACAGTGAGATGTGATAAATGCGGCGGAGAAATGCACCGTGTGAAAGAGGTGATCGACTGCTGGTACGACAGCGGTGCGATGCCTTTCGCACAGTGGCACTATCCTTTCGAAAACAAAGAAATATTCGAACAGAATTTTCCCGCAGATTTTATTTCCGAAGCGGTAGACCAAACAAGAGGTTGGTTCTATTCTCTGCTTGCCGAGTCAACGTTGCTTTTTGATAAAGCACCTTATAAAAACGTGATAGTCCTCGGACACGTTCAGGACGAAAACGGTCAAAAAATGTCAAAGTCAAAGGGTAACGCGGTCGATCCGTTCGAAGCACTGCAGCAGCACGGTGCCGATGCGATCAGATGGTATTTTTATTCGAACAGCGCACCGTGGTTGCCCAATCGCTTCTATAAGGCCGCTGTCGTCGAGGGACAACGTAAGTTTATGGGTACGCTTTGGAACACATATGCGTTCTTCGTACTTTACGCAAATATCGATAATTTCAATGCCGGCTCGTATGAGCTTGATTATTCGACTCTCGGCGTTATGGATAGATGGATTCTGTCAAAGC
This sequence comes from uncultured Lachnospiraceae bacterium, assembly GCA_964498965.1. GTDB lineage: Bacteria > Bacillota > Clostridia > Oscillospirales > CAG-272 > CAZCJU01. The sequence continues at coordinate 19,098 of CAZCJU010000008.1, read as the reverse complement.
TCAATTCGCTGGTAAAGACCGTCGATAAACTGCTTGAAAACTATAAGATAACCGAATGCTCCCGAGTGCTTCAGGGGTTTGTCGACGAACTTTCGAATTGGTATATTCGTCGCAGTCGCGAAAGGTTCTGGGGCAAGGAGATGACGCAGGATAAGATAAACGCTTATGTGACGCTTTATACCTGCCTTGTTACCTTTGCCAAGCTCTCCGCACCGATGATACCCTTTATGTCGGAACAAATATATCGTAACCTCGTGTGCGAAAACGACAGCTCCGCTCCCGAATCGGTTCATCTTTGCGATTTTCCCGTTTGTCGTGAAGAATGGATAGATAAAGAGCTTGAAGAAACGATGGATGAAGCGGTGGATATCGTGGTTCTCGGCAGAGCTTGCCGTAATAACGCCGTGATCAAAAACCGTCAACCGCTTTCCGCAATGTATATACACGCTCCGAAGCAGCTGGACGAGTATTATACGGATATCATAAAGGACGAAATGAATGTTAAAAAAGCCGAATTTGTTTCGGACCTTTCGGCGTTTACCGATTTTTCCTTTAAGCCGCAGCTTAAAACGCTTGGACGCAAACTCGGAAAACTTATAGGTGAGCTTAAAACCGCCCTTGCGGAGGTTGACGGTCGCAAGGCGATGAAGGAGCTGAACGAAACCGGAAAGCTTAAGGTCACACTTTCCGACGGAGTGCATGAGATAGAAAAGGACGATCTCATTATAGAAAGTGCAAAAGTCAGCGGCTTCGAATCCGATTCCGATTACGGAGTAACGGTCGTTATCGATACCAAACTGACGGACGAACTGGTAGAAGAAGGCTTCGTAAGAGAAATAATATCAAAGCTCCAGACTATGCGAAAGGATGCGGGCTTTGAGGTCATGGATAGGATTACCGTTTATGTTTCCGGCAACGATAAGATAAAGAGTGTCATCGAGAAAAATTCCGATAAAATATCATCGGATACACTGACCGACGCATTTGTGTACGACAATGGCGGTGATTATTCCGCCGAGTGGAGCATAAACGGCGAAAGCACCGTTTTCGGAGTTGCCAAAAACAGTTGATGGACAGAAGCTGCGAAATAGAAAAAAGCGTAATGAAGAAATTCCGCAAGTCCATATGGAATAAATTCATAATGGGCGTGCGTGAATACGAGATGATATCACACGGCGATAAGATCGCCGTGTGTATATCGGGCGGTAAGGATTCAATGCTCCTCGCAATGCTTATGAAGCATTTGCAAAGGTACAGCGAAGTACCTTTCGACATCGAATTCATAGTTATGGACCCGGGATACTCACCCGAAAATTTGCAAAAAATAAAATACAACGCCGATATTCTCGGTATAGATATCAAAATATTCGTGTCCGATATATTCGCCTCGGTCGAAAATGTCGAAAAGTCCCCATGCTATCTTTGTGCGAGAATGAGAAGAGGCTATCTGTATTCTTTTGCACGTGAACTGGGCTGTAATAAAATAGCACTCGGTCATCATAACGACGATGTCGTGGAAACCGTACTCATGGGTATGCTGTACGGCGGTCAGTATCAAACGATGATGCCGAAGCTTCGCTCGACGAATTTTAGAGGCATGGAGCTGATACGCCCCATGTATTGTGTCAGGGAAAATGATATTATAGCTTGGGCAAATTATAACGAACTCGAATTTTTGCGTTGTGCGTGCCGTTTTACCGAGAAAACACAGAGCGAGGACAAAAGCGAAACCTCGAAACGACTTGAGGTCAAACAGTTGCTTGCACGAATGGAAAAGGATTATCCGCAGGTCAAGGACAATATCTTCGCATCTACACACCATGTCAATTTGGAAACTGTTATAGGGTATAAAAAAGACGGTAAGATCGTATCGTTTCTCGATGATTACCGTAATAAAGACGACAAATAATATTTGTAATATTTGCGGCTGAAGCTTAACGCATTCAATAAGCGGCTTGCCACGTTGAATGACGTGATGAGCCGCTTGTTAAATTCGGAGAAAATTTTGATCTACACACCGCTAACTAAGCTCGCCTTGAGAATATGCTTTGAAGCACATAAAGCTCAGTCGGATAAAAGCGGCATACCGTACGTTTTTCACCCGTTTTATGTTGCACAGCAAATGAAGGACGAAAAAACGACCGTCGTCGCACTCTTGCACGATGTTTTGGAGGATACCGATATCACGGAAGAAGATTTGAGAAATTACGGCTTTGCGGAGGAGATTATTTCAACCTTGCTGTTACTGACACGCAATGATGAGGAAGATTACTTCGCATATATAAACAAAATTAAGAAAGACCCGGACGCACGTGCGGTCAAGCTTGCCGATCTGAAGCATAACAGCGATCTGAGCAGACTTGACAGCGTCGATCAAAACGCCTTAAAAAGATTCGAAAAATATCAAACGGCTATACGGCTTTTGCTGACATGAGCCGAAATGCCGAAAATACGGAAGGAAGCGATACGAATATGTTCGGTGAAGAACAGGTAAAATATGTTCTCGATATTGAGAGAAAGCTCTGGAATATGCCCGAAACGGGCTTTAAGGAATACAGATCCACGGAATTTATGCTGGAGGTGTTCGAAAAAGCCGGCTATCAAACAGTGACCTACGACGGATTGACGGGATTTTATGCGGACTACGATACGGGTAGGGACGGACCTACGATAGCCGTACTCGGAGAACTTGATTCCCTGATATGCAAAAATCACCCGCAGTCGGATAAAACGACGGGAGCAGTTCATGCGTGCGGACATAATACGCAAAACGCAATGCTCGCGGCGGTTGCGATAGCGATGAAAAACAGCGGAGTTGCACAGGGCTTGTGCGGCAAGGTCAGATTCGTATCAGTTCCCGCAGAAGAATTGATCGAGATTGGGTACAGGGAACAGCTGAAAGAGCGGGGAAAACTTAAGTTTACGAGCGGAAAACCGGAATTTATATACAGAGGTGCGTTTGACGGCGTGGATATGGCTGTGATGATGCATTCGTCGAGTCTGCCCGAGGGCAAAAAGCTGGCTCTCGATGCGGGATATAACGGTTGTATAGCAAAGAGAGCCGTTTTTCACGGAAGAGCTTCTCATGCCGGCAGCTGTCCGCAGGGCGGCATAAATGCATTGTATGCTGCAATGAACGCATTGAATGCGGCAAATGCATTGCGTGAAACGTTTACCGAGGTAGGGAAACTCAGATTTCACCCGATCATTACCGAAGGCGGGAATGCGGTCAATGCCATTCCGGACAGAGTAGTCGTCGAAAGCTATTTGAGAGGTTCCGACATCGACATCATAAGAAGCTATAACGAAAAAATCAACCGTGCGTTTGCGGCTGCGGCGGCATCTATGGGTGCGGGAGTGACTTTTTACGACAACCTCGGCTTTTTCCCTCTTTCCGACGATGCGAACTTGATATCGCTTCTTGCCGAATCTATGCGTGAGCTTGAGGGAAACGACAGCGTTATCGTGTCAAACGGAAGATGCTCGGCATGTACTGATCTGGGCGACCTGTCCACACTTATGCCCGTCGTACAGGGCGTGGTAACAGGTACCGTCGGTGCTTGCCACGGCGATAATTTCTTCGTTACCGATCCTTATTCCGCTTGTATAACAAGTGCGAAATGCGTGGTAAGAGCCGTACAAAAGCTTTTATGCGATAACGGAAAACGTGCGAAAGCGATCAAAGCGAAGTATAAACCTCTGTTCGCAAATAAAGAGGAATATATTAAATGTGCGAGCGAGCTTACTTTTACTGTCGAGGGCGTAACTTATAATGATGACGGAACGGTACTGCTCAAATATAAGAAATGACCCGCAAAGCTTAAACGTACTTATTCGTATAGTCTTGCTATGTTGTCGACGAGCAATTTTCTCCTTGTGCATTTATCGATACCTCGCCTTTCGAGCGAGGACAAAAATTTGTCGAGAACTATGGTGAATTTGTTCTCCGTCCTGTTCAGTGCTTCTTCAAAACCACCGCTTGAAAAATCAAAATGTACATCGCCGTCACGCGAAAGAAGTATCCTGTTCTCGTACCCCAGATCAAGTAGCTTGATCAAGGTGTCAAGCTGATAATCGAGATCGTATATCCTGTCAAATCCCAAAAAAACACCCCTTTCAAGAAGTGATACAAGGTATTCGATATTGTCGCTGTCGCTTGCATGACCTATGATCGTTTTGTCGGCGGCGGCTCCGTTTTCAAGTAACAGCTCAAGTTGCTTGGGTGCGGAACCGGTGCTGTGTGAGCAGTGAACGAACAGCGGCAGTGATGTTTGATGCTGAACTATCGCCATCGTCTTAAGATATGTGGCGTTTATCGGCGTAATGCCGTTTGTACCCGTCGCACATTTTAACATTCCCGGCAAGACCGGTGAGGCGGTTTTATATGTATTTTCCGATCCGAATTTGCACTCGTCAATGAAGTAGTTTGCGAGAAATTCCGGAGTCTTGTTCTTGATGTAACACCTGTCATCGTAATAAAAGCCCGTCGAAGCGACGATGTTTACACCGCTGAGCCGGCTTACCCGAACGAGTAGCTCTATGTCACGCCCGAGATCCGGCGGAGTGCCGTCTATTATCGTGTTTAAGCCGAAATTGTCGTGTGCGAATCTCAATTGACCGACGGCAAGCTCTGTCAACTTCTCCTTGTCGTACCACCTGTCGCCGAATGCCTTGGAAAGCTCCGTGCTGCCCACAAAAATATGCTCGTGACAGAGTGTTATGCCGAGCGACGATGCTTCGACCGGTCCCAATACGGTGTTGACCATTTCAGTTACCTCTTCCTTTTGTTCTGTTTGATTGGAGTGTACCACAAAACAGGATAAAAGTCAAGTGAAATACCCGCAGCTTTCGACGGGTTCGAAAAAATCCGAAAACAAATACGTAAAAACCGCAAAAAGTATTGACTTTATTGAAATAAAATGATATAATATTGCAAATTTATACCCTAAATGGGCTGTTTATTGAGGTGTCTGTATGAAAATCAAAAAGATAATATCGGCAATTTTCGCCGTAGTACTTGCCGTTACGAGTGTCGTTTCGCTTGCAAGCTGTGAAACAAAGAATAACGAGAAATATAAGATAGGCATTTGCCAGCTCGTTCAGCACGATGCTCTCGACAAAGCGACAGAGGGCTTTAAAGCCGCTCTTATCGAAAAAATAGGTGAAGATAAGCTGGACTTCAATTATCAAAATGCGTCCGGCGATAACACTACCTGCTCGACTATTATGAATACGTTCGTTTCCAAAAAAGTCGATCTTATCATGGCGAACGCAACCCCCGCACTTCAGTCCGCCGTCGCGGCAACGGTAACGATTCCGATAGTCGCTACTTCCATAACAGATTATGCAACCGCTCTCGGTATGAGTGAATGGAACGGAAAAACGGGTATCAACGTAACAGGCTCATCTGACCTCGCTCCCCTTGATAAACAGGCGGAAATGCTTAAGGAGCTGTTTCCCGATGCGAAAAACGTAGGCATTATTTATTGCTCTAACGAAGCGAACTCGAAATATCAGGCAACGGAGATCGCAAAGCATTTTTCACAGCTTTCTATTCAATCGACCGAGTATACCTTCTCCGATACAAACGATATAGCTACCGTCGTCACGAATGCGTGCGGAAATTGCGACGTTATTTACATACCCACTGATAATACTGCGGCTTCGTGTGCCGGAACGATCAACGAAATAGCATCCGCCAAGAAAGTGCCGATAATAGCCGGTGAAGCCGGAATATGCCAGGGCTGCGGTGTCGCAACGCTTTCGATCGACTACTATGCCCTCGGTTATAAGGCAGGCGAAATGGCGGCTAAAATACTTCTTGAAAATGCCAACCCGGCTGAAATGGAAATTCAGTATACTACCGAATTGACTAAAGAATATATCCCCGAGCGTTGCACGAAATATAACGTAACCGTGGGCGACGATTATAAAGCGTTGGATACGACCGCAGAATAATTTGCGTTTTCAATGGTGTCTGTTATGGAAATTATTTCTCAATTTATAAGCTCGTTGCCGGGTGCCGTCGCTCAGGGCGTTATTTGGGGCATTATGGCAATAGGCTTGTACATAACCTTCAAAATACTTGAGCTTTCCGACCTGACGGTGGACGGTAGCTTCGCAACGGGCGGAGCGGTCCTCGCCGTGTGTACGACATCGGGAATGAATATCTGGCTCTCAATGCTTATCGCCTTTGTAGCAGGCTGCCTTGCCGGTCTTATCACCGGATTGTTGCATACAAAATTCGGTATTCCGGCAATTCTCGCCGGAATCCTTACTCAGCTCGCTTTGTATTCGATCAATTTGCGTATAATGTCGGGAAAAGCGAATATGCCTATACCGGCTGCTAAATATAAGCTGGTCCTGTCATTGGGAGATATTCCCAAATCAATATGCGTCGGATTGCTTTTCGCATTGGTTATAATAGGTGTGCTGTATTGGTTCTTCGGCACGGAAATGGGCCATTCCATACGTGCTACGGGCTGTAACAGTGCAATGGCGAGTGCGAACGGAATAAATAATAACGTAAATAAAATAATCGGCTTTGTACTTTCAAACGGACTTGTCGCTTTGTCGGGAGCATTGCTTTCTCAATATCAAGGCTTTGCGGATATAAATATGGGTAGAGGTGCGATCGTTATCGGTCTGGCGGCGATAATAATCGGCGAGGTGATCTTTTCGAAGCTGTTTAAGAATTTCGCACTCAAGCTTCTTGCGGCGGTGTTCGGCGGCGTAGTATATTATGCCGTTCTTAATCTTGTGCTTTCGCTCGGTCTTAACGCAAACGACCTTAAGCTGTTCTCGGCACTTGTCGTTGCGATATTCTTAGGTATTCCTCATTGGAAAAAGAAATATTCCGAAAAAAGCAAAAAGAAGGCGTGAGGTCGTAAGTATATGCTCGAATTAAAAAATATTTATAAAACTTTCAACGCCGGAACGGTAAACGAAAAAAAAGCGTTGAACGGTCTTTGCCTTACCTTAAGCGACGGCGATTTCGTTACCGTGATCGGCGGTAACGGTGCCGGAAAATCCACAATGCTCAATATGATAGCGGGTGCTTATCCCGTTGACAGCGGCTCGATAATTATCGACGGTGCGGACGTTACAAAACTGCCCGATTATAAGCGTGCGAAATATCTCGGCAGAGTATTTCAGGACCCTATGATGGGAACTGCGGCAGATATGTGGATCGAAGAAAATATGGCACTTGCGGCACGCAGAGGTCAACCCCGCACATTAAGATGGGCGATAACGAAAAAAGAACGCGAATACTTCAAAGCCATGCTTGCCGAGCTTGATCTCGGACTCGAAAATCGCCTCTCCACAAAAGTCGGCCTGCTGTCGGGCGGTCAAAGACAGGCGTTGACACTGCTTATGGCGGTAATGAAAAAACCGAAGCTGTTGTTGCTCGATGAGCATACGGCTGCACTCGACCCGAAAACCGCTTCCAAGGTGCTGGCTCTTTCCGAAAAATTCATATCCGAAGAAAAATTGACGGCACTTATGGTAACGCACAACATGAAAGACGCAATAGCGTACGGCAACAGACTTATAATGATGAATAACGGAAACATTATTCTCGATGTGAGCGGCGAAAAAAAGAAAAATCTTACAGTGGAATATCTGCTCGAAGCCTTTTCGTTCGCAAGCGGTACGGAATTCGCAAACGACAGAGCATTGCTTTCGTAAGATTTCGTGAATTTAATATCAAATGCGGAAACGGCACTCGCCTATGTGAGTGCCGTTTCCAATTTATGATATACCGTAAGTGCAAGTCGTTATCACTTTTTTATGCGTGTTCTCATATCAGCCCAAGAACGAACGATCTTGAAACCGGCGGCTTCGTAAATGTTTCTTGCGAGATTGTCCTCACCGGTAAAGAGCGACATGAACGACGCCCCCTGATCCTTAAGCCCGGAGCAAAGCGCAGAGAAGAGAGCCTTGCCTACACCGCAACCTCTGCAATCGGTGTGTACACCGATTCCGGCAAAATATCCTCGTCCGCTTTCCTGTACCATGAGCGGACCGGTAAAGCCGCATACGCGTTTTGTGGCAACCTCTTCGACTATAAGTAAGGGCAGGGGATTTTCCTTTGCCTCGTTACCCATGATGGCACGACGCCAACCCTCATTGCGGAGATTGTCGAAAAGCTCGTTCAGCGAATGATGTACGTTTTTGTCGTAATATGTGATTATGTAACCCGCTTCTTTTGCACGTGCGAGTGAGCGTTTAACATCGTCCGTAACGGTGTAACCGTCAAGGCATCTGTAATATGAATTTTGATGAGCGAAATCACGAAATCCGCAATTCTTTGCCCAAATGTAACCCTCGGACTGCATATCCACACCGGGTACACCGGGGTGATCGTGACGGGGAGTTCCGGGAATACACCATTGCAGTCCGATCGGATTGTAGAACGAAGCCTCAAACAGCTCCGTAGGCTCACCGAACGAGGACAGCATCGCTTTTAATTCGTTGAGTATCTGCTTGCCGTAACCGCAACGACGGTAATTCCTGTTCACGAGAACGTATGTTATAAACGCTTTGTCGGCACCCTTGTTTCTGCAACCGTTTCCGTAGCCGATAATTTCACCGTTCTCGGCTTTTATACAGACGTTTGCGATATCAAATTCCTCCCTCTGAGAGAAAAACAGATTTGCAAAAGCGTCATCTCCGAATTTTTTCGGCAGTATCTCGCCCTCTGCATATTCACGCCAAAATTCCGCAAGCTCCTGTATTTCTTTATTGCCGAAAGTTTTAATTATCATTTTCGAATACTCCTTAACATTACACGTTGGTTTCATTATATTACACCGAAATGAATTTGTCAATAGCTATAACGTATAATGTATAATTTAATATTTTATGAATTGTATGTCGTATGCTTGAAAAGTTTGTAGTTTTATGCTACAATACAGGCTGTAAAGTTTTGTTTCGAATATACGTTTTTGCTTACATATTGATTGTTGAGAAATGAAGAAAATTAAAAGTTGTATCGCTTTGATGGTTTCGCTCGCTTTGTCGATGTCCGCCGTCTGTATTACCGCCGCTTCGGCGAATGATGAGCTTAAATTCGAATTGAACGATGATAAAAGATCATATACCTTATCCTCTTGTTCGGTAAAAACGACATATGAAGTCGATGTCCCCGACCTATATAATTCTTTGCCCGTCACCGCAATAGGAGAAAAAGCGTTCTTTAATTGTGCCTCACTGTATAAAATCAAGATCGGAAAAAACGTAAACGATATCGGAAGCGGAGCGTTTTACGGTTGCGGATCGCTGAAAGAGATCGATATCGAAAGCGGTAATTTCGTGAAAGCAAACGGAGCAATATATACGAGCGATATGAAAACGCTCGTGTATGTGCTTGACAGAACGGTCGAAGCGTTTGAGGTCGATGCATTGACGCAAAACGTAAACGGCTATTGCTTTGCCGATATGACAAGGCTCATTAATGTCGATTTGAAAAACGTGTCATGCCTCGGCGAGCATTGCTTCGCATATTGCACAAGCTTAAGCCTTGTTGACTTGCCGTCGGCGATCACCGAATACCCGGAATATCTTTTTTCGGGCTGTACGTCCTTGCTTGCCGTTTCGGCAGAGCCTACCGTCAATAAAATAGGCGAAGGATGCTTTTTAAATTGTAAAGGACTGAGATCCGTTCTTGTGCCTGATGATACCTATGTCGGCGAAAACGCTTTTTGGGGATGTGACAACGCTACCGTGTATTGTGCAACTCGATCAAGCTGCGAAGCGATCGCCGAAAAGTGCGACGTTACGGTGAAAAATGTGTCTTTTACAGGTCAAAGACGTGTGAAAACGATTTTTATAAATCCGACACGGTCACTGTATGTCGGTGAGAAAACGGAGATCAATTCCGGACTTGTGGGAGATAATATCGAGGTGCGGTATTACTTTTACGTTTCTTCAAATCCTGACGTTATCGAAATATCGGATAAGACCGCTGTCGCAAAGTCGGTCGGAAAATCCACCGTGTATGTGTATTCGGTTGACGGACTTAAAATCGACAGCAGAGAGATCGAGGTCGTTGAACAAAACGTGCTTTTGGAATCGGAGCATAATTATTCGGATAACCTTGATGAAACAAAAACATATACCTTGCCCGGGAAGCCTTCGAAGATCAAAATAACATTTTCCACACAAACATATACCGAACCCGACGAGGATTTTATATTTATCGCAGACGGCGAAGATAACAGCTACGGAGCGTATTCGGGAAACGAGCTTGCGGGCAGAACGTTTATAATCGATTCGGATACGATCAAGATCAGACTTACATCCGATGACAGCGTGAATTATTTCGGCTACAGTTTGATCGAAATCGTAAGTGCCGACAGTATTGCTTTTCCGAATAAAATAAACTTGTCCCACGGTGAGCTTAAATTAAATGTCGGCGAAGAAAAAAAGATCGATATAGAGCTTTTGCCCGCCGATGCTTACAGCGGAAAAATCTATTACAGAATAAGCGATCCGAGTATAGCGAACGTTGATAACGAGGGTAATGTCGGCGGAATATGCGAAGGGGAAACGTATTTGACGGTATTTTCACAGTACGGTACCGCAACCGCCCAATGCAAAATAACTGTGTCCGATAACTCCCGTGACGGCTTCGTTTACCGAATATCGAATAACGAAGCGGAGATCGTATATTATAAGGGTGCGGAAACGAATGTCGTTATCCCGGAAAAAACAGATGATTACCCCGTGACAAAAATTGCGGCTTATGCTTTTTCGTTTAACGCTTTGATCGAAAGCGTGAATATACCGTCAAGCGTCAAGACTGTTTCGCCGTTTGCTTTTTCGGGCTGTTCCTCGCTTGAAGTGTTTACCGTGTCGGAAAAAAACACATATTATAAAGCGGCGGATAATGCTATTTGTTCGTATGACGGTATCACTCTCGTCTGTGTTCCCGGTGCCGTGTCGGGTACATATACGATATCCGATGAGATCAAAACGGTCCTGTGCGGTGCGATCGGTTATAATTACGGAATAACCGCAGTCACGCTCGGAAAATCAACCGAATTTATAGAGCAGGGTGCCTTTGAAGGCTGTACTTCGCTGACGTCGTTTAAGGTCAATCCCGAAAATAAGCATTTCCGTGCGGTGAACGGATCATTGTATTCATATGATAAAAGTTCGTTTGTATTATGCCCTACGGGAAGCTCGGGTGAAATATCGATTTCTGTCGGTACTGAAAAAATATACGCAAACGCATTTTACAAATGCAATCAACTGAAGAAGATAATTGTTCCGAAAAGCGTGAAAAGCATCGATCCCACAGCGTTTTTTACTGCGGGTGCGTTGACGGAAATTTCAATCGATACGTCAAATTCGGTCTACAGGTCGGTCGGAGGCTGTGTTTATACGAGCGATATGAAAACGCTCGTGTGCGTGCCGTGCGGCCTAAAGGACGAATTGACCGTGGAAGATGTGACCGAAACTATAGGTGAATATGCCTTGGCGAACAGCTCGCTTTCGAATATAGGATTGCCGTATAAACTGAAAAATATATCCGCATATGCATTTTACGGTGCGGATTCCCTTGCTTCACTCGTCTTGACACCGTATGTCGAAACACTCGGAGAACATTGCTTCGACAATTGCTCCGGAATCGTTATATATTCACCCGACGGAATAACGTCGATCGGTGTGAATGATTTTAACGGTAAATTTTATTGTGCGGAGGGAAGCACGACGGAACAATCGCTGAAAAAAGCCGATATTTTGCCGCTTTATTGCACGTATTGCCATAATGACGATCATATGTTGATCGCTTTCTCGGGTAAATCAAATCTGAAAAAAGGATCAAATATGAATATCGATGCATTTTCGTATGACGGTAAAGATGTATTTAAAGTGGAATTTACGTTCAACGGAGAAAAATATGTTCCCGCCGAATATGTATGCTACATGTTTTACCGTAAATGCGAAAACGGAGAAACGCTCCGAGTGTCGTTAAGCGACGGCACATCATTTACATCGAACGGTTCGCAGATCGAATTTATATCGAATACCGATGTGTTTTATCTGACTCCGTCGAAGCTTGAACGGCGAAGTGCGGAATTAATGATAAAAGCATTGCCGAACAAGACCGAATACGTTTTCGGAGAAGCACTCGATACAAGCGGACTTGCTTTGTATCTCCTATCTCCCGACGGTACGGTTACGGTGATAACGGACGGGTATAAGGCAGAATGCGAGCTTGATAAAAACGGCGAGAATACGGTCTATATTTCGTATTCCGATGCCGTAACGAAATATTCGGTCACCGTTTCCGCTTCACAGTTTAAATGCAATGCCGTTTTAAGCGGAAATAATACTGTCGGAAGCACGCTTTCACTTAAAATATCCGATGTTTCACCGTTTGGAATGAAATACGAGATCGACTGGTACAGAAACGGAATCTTGATAAAACGTAACGCCGGAATCGACTATACCGTTGTGAACGAGGATATGGGAAAAACGCTGTATGCGGAGGTGAAAGCCGCAAACGGATTTGAGGGAAGCGTCGTAAGCAATGGGATCGATATCAAAATAACGGAAATTTCCTCGGAAATATATTGTATCGATAAAAGCGGTTCTATGATAAGCAAGATTCCTTTGCAAACTGCGGTAAAGGACTTTATTAAAGGACTTTCGCCAAGCGAACTTTTAACGGTTAAAAAAGGCGATAACGCAGTGTCCGAAAGCTCGTTTGTCGGAACGGGCATGACGGTTGAACTCGCTTTGGACGGCGTGGTATACCAAAAACTGAATATCGTCGTTACGGGCGATATCAACGGCGACGGAAAGGTCACGGTAACGGATTTCGTGAAATTGAAAACGAGAATAATTACGAAAATTGAAATGGACGGCTTCGGCGAAAAGGGCGCCGACGTGAACGGCGACGGAAAGGTCACCGTGACAGATTTTGTTCAAATGAAAACACACATACTCGGAAACGGAAGGATTATCGCTAAGGAGGCAAAATAATTGAAAAGAACAGTTTCGTTTGTATTGATAATGTCGATATTGTCGGCATTGTTTGCCATGACATCATATGCGACCGCACCTGCGGTGACTTTGTCCGCAAGCTCAGCAACGGTGCGAGCAGGCGATACCTTGAAGATCACGGTTAAGGTCAGCGGCAATAAGTTGCTTGCGGCGACGTTTCAGGCGGAGTATGACGAAAGCAAACTCACTTATTCGGGATCAGGCTCTCATTTGAAAAATTGGAAAGTAGAGGAAAGCAGTAAAAACGGAACGACGGCGTTTTTATGCTACGATGACAGCAGTACGCAAAGTTCGTCGATCGACGGCAGTGCGACAATGTGCGTTCTTACCTTTAAGGTAAGTTCAAAGCTTTCCGAGGGCGATACCGTGTCCGTGAAAATAACGGAAATTCAGTTGAGCGACGGCGACAGCGATTTTGAACCGTCGAACGCTCTTTATTCCGTTAAATTGGCTAAACCCCTTTCTTCCGATTCGAAATTGGCTTCTCTTTCGATCAAGGGCTTTGAGCTTAACGAAAAATTTTCATCGTCGAAGACCGAATATACGGCAACGGTAAATTATGATACGGAAAAAATTGAGCTTGATATGTCCAGAAGCGATAAATCGTCTACCGTAAAGACCGAAGGAACAAATGGACTTAAGGTCGGAAAAAACGTCGTTACAGTAAAGGTTACCGCCGAGAACGGCTCGACAACAACGTATAAAATAACGGTTACACGCCCCGACGATCCTAATAAAAGCGATGACTCGTCACTGTCGTCGATAGAATCGTCCGCCGGTACTCTGGAACCGAAATTCAGCTCGAACGTATATGAATATACCGTAAACGTGAAAAACGATGTCGAAGAAATAACGTTGACACCGCACGCTTCCGATCCGAAAGCCGTGACCGAGGGCGGTACGTATACACTGGAGGAGGGCGAAAATCTTATAGAGCTTGTGTGTACGTCGGAAAAAGGTACTGAAAGTATTTATAAAATAATCGTCAATCGTACCTCGGCAGACAGCACCTCGGAGCTTGACACAAACAACGAAAATACGGAATATGTGACCGAGGACGTTACATCGAATACCGGCGGACAGACGGAAAACGTGACCGATGATCACATAACGGATACGGATACACCGACAAGCGGGAACGAAATAAGCACCGATGAGCATAATAAATCGAACGACAAAAACGATAATTTACTGTTGAAATGCGTGCCGCTTTGGCTGACTGTACTTATAGCGTTGCTGACGATGATATTCGGTATGGTGTGCGGCTACCTCGTTTATAACCGAAAGTAAACCGAAATTAAAACGAAAACGGTAAAAATTATGGAATCTGTTAATTTAATTGCTTATGCAAAGATAAATCTGTTTTTGGAGGTGCTGCAAAGGCTTGAAAACGGATATCATATGCTTGACAGCCTGATGCAAAGCATCAGCCTCGCCGACAGGATAAAAATAATAAAGAACGACAGCAAAAGCATAACGATGGAATGTAACGACAAATCGTTGTCGTTAGACGACGATAATCTTGTAATTCGAGCCGCAAAAATGTTTTTCGAATATACCGGTATTGAGAATTCCGGAATACACATAGTGCTTGATAAAAAAATACCCGTCGGTGCCGGATTGGCGGGCGGATCTGCGGATGCGGCTGCAGTACTCGAAGGTCTGAATTTGCTGTTTGATGCAAATGCGGAGCTTGACGAGCTTTGCTCGCTCGGAGCTAATCTCGGTGCGGATGTGCCGTTTTGCATTAAACGCGGAACTTGCCATGCAAAAGGGATAGGCGAAGTACTCGAACGTGTCGATAAATTGCCGGAGTGCATTATATTGGTCGCCATAGGTGATGAAAGAATTTGCACGAAATGGGCGTTTGAACAGCTCGATACGGTGAAAAACAGAAAGATCAATAAAAGCGATCTTATACTGTCCTCATTGAAAAAAGGGAAAATCGAGGATATCTGCCGCCATATGTATAATGCATTTCAAACTGTTTCTCCGCATAAGGAAGAAATTAAAAGCATAATGCAGGAATATTGCATAGAAAAGCCGATAATGTCAGGCTCGGGACCATCGGTGTTCTCGATATTTACCGATGAAGTCAAGGCAAAATTCGCTTACGATCGCCTTGTCGGCGAAGGCTACAGAGCATTTATATGTAAGCCCGTTTGAAAACGGTAAATTTTGTTAATATTATGTTAATTCTCGAAAAAACTATTGATTTTTCAAAAAAACGTGCTACAATAGGTACTGTTGTTGGCACTCTGATACATTGAGTGCCAAATTAACAAAAATAAAATTCGGAGGTAAAATAAAATGACAATTAAACCGCTTGCAGACCGTGTAGTGGTCAAAATGAAGGAAGCAGAGGAAACAACGAAGAGTGGTATCATACTTACCGCATCGGCACAGGAAAAGCCGCAGATAGCCGAGGTTATCGCAGTAGGACCCGGTGGGATCGTTGACGGAAAAAAGGTTGAAATGACGGTTCCGGTAGGTGCGTCCGTTATATTGAGCAAATATGCGGGTACAGAGGTAAAATGCGACGGTGAGGAATACATCATCGTAAAAGAAAGCGACATTTTAGCAATTGTCGAATGAGAGAGATAATTTTAACTGAATGAAAGAGGGAAATTAAAATGGCTAAAGAAATTATTTACGGTGCGGAAGCGAGAACGGCTTTACAAAATGGCGTTGATAAGTTGTCCGATACAGTCAAGGTAACTCTCGGACCGAAGGGCAGAAACGTAGTACTCGATAAAAAATACGGAGCTCCGCTGATCACAAACGACGGCGTGACGATCGCAAAAGACATAGAGCTTGAGGATGCATTCGAAAACATGGGTGCACAGCTCGTTAAAGAGGTTGCGACAAAAACAAACGATGCGGCAGGCGACGGCACAACGACCGCTACACTTCTCGCTCAGGCACTTATCAGAGAGGGAATGAAAAACGTGGCTGCCGGTGCAAATCCCATGGTTCTCCGTAAGGGCATGGCAAAGGCGACAAATAAAGCAGTTGAATGCCTTATCGCAAATTCCAAAAAAGTAAACGGCACGCTTGATATAGCAAGAGTCGGAACGGTTTCCGCAGGTGATGAGGTCATAGGCACGCTTATCGCCGATGCTATGGAAAAGGTAACGAGCGACGGAGTAATTACCGTCGAAGAATCGAAAAGCTCCGAAACGTACTCCGAAGTCGTTGAGGGTATGCAGTTCGACAGAGGCTATATCTCTCCCTATATGGTAACGGATACGGACAAAATGGAGGCTGTTATAGATGACGCTTACCTCCTTATCACCGATAAGAAGATTTCCAATGTCCAGGAGATCCTTCCTCTGCTTGAACAGATAGTACAAAGCGGAAGAAAGCTCGTTATAATAGCCGAGGATATCGAGGGCGAGGCTCTTACCACCCTTATCCTCAATAAGATCAGAGGAACCTTTACTTGCGTGGGTGTAAAAGCTCCCGGCTTCGGTGACAGAAGAAAGGAAATGCTCAAAGATATCGCTATATTGACTGGCGGCGAAGTGATCTCTTCCGATATCGGTCTTGAACTTAAGGACGCAACGGTAGATCAGCTCGGACGTGCAAGACAGGTCAAGATCAATAAGGATAATACGATAATCGTTGACGGCATGGGTAGCAAGGACGAGATAAAGTCCAGAGTTGCACAGATAAGAGCCGCTATCGAAAATACGACAAGCGAATTTGACAAAGAAAAGCTCCAGGAAAGACTCGCAAAGCTCGCAGGCGGTGTAGCCGTAATTAAAGTAGGTGCGGCAACCGAGGTCGAGATGAAGGAAAAGAAGCTCCGCATAGAGGACGCTCTCAACGCAACAAAGGCTGCTGTGGAAGAAGGAATCATCGCAGGCGGCGGCGTTGCTTATCTCAATGTTATTTCCGAGGTCGAGAAGTTGCTTAAATCAACGGACGGCGACGAAAAGGTCGGCGTTAAGATCGTTCTTAAGGCACTCGAAGAGCCTATTCGCCAGATCGCAGCCAATGCGGGCTTCGAGGGTTCTGTTATAATCGACAAGATCAAGAACAGCAGAAAGCTCGGCTACGGCTTCGATGCGTATAACGAAAAATATGTTGATATGGTCGAAGCGGGAATAGTAGACCCGACAAAGGTTACACGTTCCGCACTTCAAAACGCTTCCTCAATTGCGGCAACCGTACTCACTACCGAGGTTCTTGTCGCCGATAAGAAAGAACCCGAACCCGCACCTGCGGCAAATGCAGGTGCCGGAATGGGCGGTATGTATTGATCTCAAACTAATAACTCAAAAAGCTCCGAATGCGAATTCGGAGCTTTTTCGCACGTGAGAGCGAAAATACAAATAAAAAATCGCTTCGTTATTCCGCAATGTCATACGGATATGAAGCGATTTGAATTTCTAAAACTGTTCGTTCTCGGTACACGGAGTGCTTTCGTACATTTTCTCTCTTTTTTGTACGATGGTAAGCAACTTTTTGAGCTTCGGTCTGTTGTATCGCTGAATTATGATGTATGGTACGTTACCTAAAAGCGAATAAAGCAGATACATTATAACACCGCCGATACCGTGCCAAAGCTTAAGGCAGTGAAGTCCGAGAACTATAAGCAGAACGTGAACAAGTTCCGCCGTGCAGGTTTCGTTTATCAATAGCCGAATCTGCTTTGAGCTGTACCCGAATTCAACCTTTTTTTCGGGCATTGCAAAGGGCAGTATCTTGCTCATGTCGATAAGCTTATCTTTCCAAAGCCTGACCTTGAACTTTTCATACACCGCACCGTCGTTTTCCCATTTAAACGAACGGAACGGAAAGTAATCGGAATTGAATGTGGCAGAAGAGATCAGCCTGCCGACAAGGAAAGAAGTCGCACCTAAAATCAAAAAATATAAACAACAGCTTACAAATTCCATAATGCACCTTTCCGCCGCAGACGGCAGATATATGCGGAAAATATACACACGATATACGCTACGCATATATTACATGATATATATCTTAACCGAAAAATATTCTCCTTATTTGTTTAAAACCTTTTCTTTTTTCTTATTCTTTGCAGGTAAGTAAATGCGTTTTCCGAATGCCGCAAAATGTGCGATAAGACAAACAGGCAGAGCGGCGAAAATGTCAACTGCCGAATGTTGCTTCAAAAATACCGTCGATATGCTTATCAATATCGCAGTAACGATGTAGTATGTACGCCATTTCGGAGAAGAAAATCTCTCAATGCTCAACGAAGTCGACAAAACCGCCATTGAACCTATAACGTGGAGCGATGGGCAAACATTCGTATTTGTGTCAAAGGAATAATAATGCTTCATTATCCAAGTGAATACGTTGTTTCGTTCAAGCTCGTCGATTACAGGACGAAGCTCCTGCTTTGTCGGGTATATGAAATATATGAGTAACGTGATCGAGTAGGAAACCATTATGTAGATCATCATTTTCCGAAATGCGGCTATGTCGTAAAATGCGGTGTAAAGAAGCATACCGACGAGGAAAACGAACCACCATAGGTACGGTATGACGAACAACTCGCAAAACGGGATATGCTTATCGAGCGGGCAGCTGACCGATGCGTAGTGTATTTTTGTGATCAAAGGCAGAATACGTTCCGCAAAGAAAAAGAGAACGCCGAAAACGATCCAGTAAAAGAGCAATTTTAAATGACTGAACTGCGGAGTGTTTAATTTGCTGAAGCGGAACTGCAGGTAATTGACCTGCGGCTTAGGTATCTTCATAATTATCCGTATCTGTCGCCGTGCGACTAAATTATCGGCTTATGCCGTTTGATGCGACACAGTGCTTTGTGTCGATTTGATTGAATAAAAATGTATTTATCCGAAAAAATTATATAAGAAGTTGAGAATTTTGTCAAGCGGGATTATTTAAATAAATTATTTATTGCTATTTAATTATATTCAAGAACACTTGATAAAACACGAAACAAAATTTATTTCGCCTGTTGATTTATTAAAAAGTATATGTTATCATTGAGTCGATATTATCGTAAACGGAGAAAAAATATGCCTAAGTACATGGTCAAAAACAAATATACGTATGAAAAACGCAGGATCGACGACTATACAT
>CAZCJU010000007.1:25625-44190 GCA_964498965.1 uncultured Lachnospiraceae bacterium | reverse complement strand
AAATATCCTCTCGAAACCTTTTTTTCGAGAGGAGTTTGTGAAAATTACATAAAAACTGACGCTTACACCCTTAAAGCGTTAAATTTTTCGGGATTCGGTGTCACCACTGCGGAATAATTCGTTTTATACACGACAAGTCCGGGCTTCGCACCGGCGGGTTTTTTTACGTTTTTGACGAGCGTATAATCGACCTCCGTGTTCTCGCCCTCCTTTTTCGATGAATAATATGCCGCCAGCTCCGCCGCAACCGTGAAGTCCTCCGCACTCGGTTCTTCGCCGCCGCATATCAATATGACATGGCTTCCCGGTGAATTTTTGACATGAAAGAACCAATCGAGCTTAGATGCGGTCTTAAGTGTAAGCTCGTCGTTTTGCGTATTGTTCTTTCCCACGTATATATCATATCCGCTCGTTGTTCTGAAATGCAACGGCTTGGTTTTCGGCATTTTTCCGACATTCGAGCCTTTCATTTTGGAAGCATAGCCGCTTTCGTACAGCTCCGCACGTATTTGTATCACGTCGTTCTCTTCGCTTGCTTTTGTCAACGAATCGAATACGGTACAGATGTACTCGAGTTCCTTCTCGGACAGCTCCATCTGTTTTTTCAGCTCCGCTTCGGCGTTTTTCAGCTTTGCGTACTTTTTAAAATACCTTTGCGAATTCGACGCAGCCGACAGCTTGGCATCAAGCGGTATTTTCAGAATCGGGCAATCGGGTTCGTAATAATTAACGGCTTCAAAGCTTCCCGCACCTTTCGGTACGGAGCCTATATTCGCTTTTATCAATTCGCCGTAAACACGGTATTTATCTTTTTCCGCACACTCTTTCAGCTCTTTTTTCTGATTTTCCGTTTTTCTTTTCAATCTTGCCTCGGCATTCGCAAGCAATTTGAAGATATCTGCGGTTTTTTGTTTCATTCTTTCGTTTTGCTCTCTTGTACCGAAAAAGGTATCCGCAAGTTCGCCGAACGACGAGAGCTTTTTACATTCGATGGTATTTCCGTACTGTCTTATCGGTAAAAACGTAAAATCGACGGGCTTTTTGCCGTCGGTGAGCAAGCACGGAGTAAATTCGCCGTTTTTTACGCACGAAATGACGAAAGCAAATGCGGAATAGAGCATTTTAGGCGAGCCTTCATCGACATTTTTGCCCTCCATACCGCCTCTGAAAGCTATTTCGCGTGCTATGAGCGGTGAAAAGCCGCAATAACTCATCAAAAAATCCTCGGCACGTCTGCCGCCGGCGTTTTTCATTCTCGCCGTAAAGCCCTCTTCGGTTTCCGAAAGCGGGTCACATTTATCCTGTGGCGGCGGGAGTTCGTAGATCATGCCCGGCAACAGCTGTCGCTTGGAGCTTGTGGTGAAATCGACAGGTTTTATCAGGTTTACGATACGTCCGTTTTCCTCGGTCAATATTACGTTTCCGCATTTTCCGATGATCTCGACATAAAGATATTTCACCGTCGGAAAGCCCATTTCATCGTAGCCGTCAAGCGATATTTTTATAATGCGTTCGAAATTCGGCTGTTCCGCTTTTTTGATCTTACAGCCCGTCAGGTGTTTTCGCATATGCATACAAAACGCACTCGGCACAGCCGGATTTTCTTTTATTATCGATGTGATACCCGCTCTCGGCATGTGTGCGGAAGCGGAAAGCGACAATCTTACCGCACCGTTTTGCGTATGCAGTGCAAGCACAAGCTCGTCTGCACTCGGCATATACACTTTTTCGATCTTTCCGCCCGTCATTCTGTCATTCAGTTCTTTCACAACGGCGGCGGTCATTCCCGAATCAAACGGCATATTCAGACCTCCGTATACGAGATCGGTGAGCTTCCGTAATGTGCTTCAAGCTCTATTTTCGTTTCGTTCAACGCTTCCGCAAAGCAATCGACCGCAATCTTTTCGGTAAAATAATGTCCGGCCGCTATAACCGAAAATCCGTTTTCTTTCGCTTCGAGCATAGTATGATATTTCAGCTCACCCGACAAAAAGATATCCGCACCCGCTGCCTCGGCGGCAAAAACACCCTCGTCGTATGAGCCGCCCGCCAGCACCACATTGCGTACTGCGGTCTTGCCTTTGACATACGCCGTTCCCTTTGCACCGAGCTTTTTCGTGACGTCGGACAAGAACGATTCGAAACTCACAGGTTCGTCAAGTCTGCCTCGGCGACATATTTTTTCTCCCCCGCACTCAAACACGGCGACATCTTTCAAGCCGAGCAATTTTGCCAAACAAGTATTTATTCCTCCGTCGGCCGCATCCATTCTCGTATGGAAGGACATCACGGCGATATTATTTTTTATGAGCCGCACCGCCTCCCTGCCCGACGCATTTTCCGTGCTTATGCTTTTCATTCCTCTGAATATGAACGGGTGATGCGAAATAATGCAATCCGCACCCGTTTTTATCGCTTCGCTCACCGCTTCATGTGTGACATCGAGACACAGCAACGCCTTTTTCGTTTCATGGTCATTTGACGGCAACAGCATTATCCCGTCGTTATCCCACTCACAGCGATAGGACAGGGGAAATTTTTCATTCAGTATATCATATATTTGCAGTGTACGCATATCGATTCCTCCGTTTCGGCATTATTATATAACTTTTTTCCCGATTTGTCAACTTGTTTTATTTTGCCGCAAAATTCGTTGTTTACATTTTGTTCACCGAATATTTATTGAATTGACAGGTGCTTTATTGTATGATAAACTGATTACCGTATGCTAACTGTTTTGTAAGAGGTTCAATATGGATAAATTAACGCTTGACAAGGTACAAATAGGTGAAAATGTCCGCATAAAAGCGGTAAACGGCTCCGGTGCGTTACGTGATCGGCTTTTAGACATGGGACTTACGCCGCGTACAATCGTTATGATAAGGAAAAAGGCACCGATGGGCGACCCGATCGAGGTTCATTTGCGCGGATACGAATTGACGCTCCGCCTTGAGGATGCGGCGATGATCGACGTGGAAAGGGAGCGGTAAAGTGAGCTTACATTTTGCTCTTGTGGGAAATCAAAACTGCGGAAAGACGACATTATTCAATCAGCTGACAGGTGCTAACCGTCATGTCGGAAACTTTCCGGGTGTGACCGTTGACGCAATGGAGGGTGAAATACGAGGCAAAAAAGATGCGTTCGTTACCGATCTGCCCGGGATATATTCGCTTTCGCCGTACACGGACGAGGAGGTCGTCACACGCGATTTCATAGTGACGCAGGCACCCGACTGCATAATCAACATAGTAGATGCGACGAATATCGAACGAAATCTTTATTTGACGCTTCAGCTAATGGACATGAACGTGCCGATGGTAATAGCATTGAATATGATGGACGAGGTGCGTGAAAACGGCGGCTTCATAAAGTCGGAAGAGATGTCACAGTTGCTTTCCATACCCGTTGTTCCCATTTCCGCCGTAAAAAACGAGGGTGTGGGGGATCTCATAGATGCTGCCGTATCCGCCGCAAATGCAAAAAAAGCACCCGACCGAAAAGATTTTTGCACAGGTGCGGTACATAGGACGATACACGCAATAGCCGTATTCATCGAGGACCACGCAATTGCCGCCGGCATACCTCCGAAATTTGCGGCTACGAAAATAGCCGAGGGCGATTCGCTCATGCTGCAGGCACTCAAGCTTTCGGAGAACGAAAAAGAAACGCTCGAGCATACGCTCGTGGAAATGGAGCATGAGCTTGACACCGACCGAAAGGCCGCCATAGCCGATATGCGATACTCTTTCATAGAAGAATTGTGCGAGCGTACCGTCACAAAGCCTCACGAAAACAAGCAACACAAACGAAGTGTCAAAATCGATGCGGTATTGACGAACAAATATCTTGCCGTTCCGCTGTTTTTGATCATAATATTCACAATATTCGCCGTAACATTCGGATTCATCGGCAGTTTCTTCACGGATCTGCTCGGTTCGGGCTTTGAGTTGCTGTCGGAAAAAGCGTCGTCGCTTCTTTCGGAATACGGAATGAATTCCGTTGTGATATCACTCGTATGCGACGGTATAATAACGGGTTTGGGAAGTGTGGTTTCGTTTTTACCGACGATACTCATTCTGTTCTTTTTTCTCTCGCTTCTCGAGGACACGGGGTACATGGCACGTGTCGCATTCGTCATGGACAGACCGCTCAGAAAGCTCGGATTATCGGGAAAATCGTTTGTTCCGTTGCTTTTGGGCTTCGGCTGTACCGTCCCCGCCGTAATGTCGGCAAGGACGCTTTCCTCCGAGCGTGACAGACGTATGACCATATTGCTCGTACCGTTTATGTCATGCAGTGCCAAGCTTCCGATATATTCCGTGCTTGCCTCGTATTTTTTTCCGAGCAATACAGCACTCGTCATGATCTGTCTGTACGTTTCGGGAATAATTTTGGGCATATTGTCCGCAATGCTGTTTAGGAAAACGCTGTTTTCGGGCAATCCGATACCGTTTGTAATGGAGCTTCCGAATTACCGTTTACCCGGCTTCAAGTCGGTAATGCGTCTTATGTGGGACAAGGCGAAAGATTTTTTACAGCGTGCTTTCACCGTTATTTTTCTCGCAACGATCCTTATATGGTTCTTACAGTCCTTCGACCTCAAGCTCAACCCCACCGCCGTTAATTCCGACAGCATTCTCGCACAGCTCGGCAGGACCATCGCTCCGATATTCGAGCCGCTCGGCTTTACGGACTGGCGTGTTCCCACTTCGCTTATCACCGGTCTTACGGCAAAGGAAGCGGTAATAAGCACTCTCACCGTGCTTTGCGGTTCGGACAATTACGGTATTCTGTTCACCGTTCCCTCTATTCTTTCGTTCCTCACGTTTACGCTTATCTACACGCCATGCATAGCCGCCATAAAAACGGTCAAAAACGAGATGAAGAGCGTCGGTTGGACGGTGCTTATGGTCGTTTACCAATGCTCGCTTGCATATCTTGCGGCGTTTGTCGTATATAAGCTCGCCTGTCTGTTTTGACTGGTCTATATCAAAAGGTGTGAAATCGTGAATTACATTGATTACGCAATCGTCGGCATTATAATCGTCTGCGTCGTGCTTGACATCGTATACTTATTAAAAAAGCGAAAAAACGGTTGCGGGGGCTGTTGCGGCAGTTGCGGAGAATGCAAAATACGCAAGAAGTCCAAGCGTTAAAGTACGTTTCCGTTTTCGCCGTACAGGCGTAAGACGTTACGGTCCGTCGGATATTCTCCGACGGACCGTATTTTTTCCGAATCGTACCGCACACTTCAAAATTTATGTTAATTCAACGTATCACCGTGATATTATTCACAAAATCGTTCTTTATTTTTCGGCAAATATATAATATAATAAGTGAATAAACGCAAAGATAGAACTAAGTGATAATAAATTCCAAGGCTTGAGAGGAGCTTAGATCATGTCCGAAAAAAACAGCACACCAAATCCCCGACTCGGTAAGGTCGGCGGTCAGGCGGTTCTCGAAGGTGTAATGATGAGAAGCGGCGACGATATAGCAATCGCCTCGCGTATGCCCGATAAATCCGTAAAGATTACAAAGCAAAAATTCGTTTCGGTGCGAAAAAAGCACAAGGCACTCAACATTCCTTTATTGCGTGGCGTGATAAATTTCGTCGAAATGATGATTTTATCCTTTAAAACGCTTGACGCATCGAGCGTGGCATTGGGGCTTGAGGAAGAAGAACCGACAAAATTCGAAAAATGGCTTGAAAAGGTATTCGGCAAAAGCATAATGACCGTAATAATGGTGATAGGCACGATACTCGGGGTACTGCTTGCGATAGGGCTGTTTTTCGTTCTGCCGACGTACTGCCGTGCCGGTCTTTCGCAACTTTTCGAGCTTGTGAGCGGCGGTGATTTCGTTCTTTCCGAAAACGCCTTTCTCGTTTCGTTGGTCGAAGGACTGCTCAAGATAATCATTTTCATAGTATACCTCGCCCTTATTTCCCTCATGAGCGACATAAAAAGGACGTTTCAATACCACGGTGCGGAACATAAATCCGTATTTTGCTACGAAAAAGGGCTTGATCTGACCGTAGAGAATGTAAGACATCAATCCCGCTTCCACCCTCGTTGCGGTACAAGCTTCATGTTCATAATGATACTTATCGGCATAGCCGTCGGTTTACTGATCCCCACCGGGCTTAATCCCGTTTTGCGTTCGCTTATAAAGATATTGCTCATGCCGATAACGGTCGGCATAGGCTTTGAGTTCATATTGCTTGCCGGGAAGCACGACAATGCTTTTACGAGGATACTGTCCGCTCCCGGTCTTTGGGTACAACGTCTTACGACGAAGGAGCCGGACGACTCGCAGATCGAATGTGCGATAGCCGCATTGAAGTGTGCGTTGCCGAATGAATTTCCCGGTGCGGAGGCGGAGTACGAAAAGTCCGAACCCGAAAGCCAGGAAAGCGGTGTGGAAGATAACAAATGACTTATTCGGAATTAAGGCGGATCTTTCCCGAACTTGCCCAAAGCGAGAAAGATATCGCAATATGTTGTTTTTGCTCCTTAAGTAAGGAGCAGCTGATGGCAAATCTGAACGAAAAAGTAAACAAGATTGCCGAGCGACAGGTGCTTGACGCTTACCGCAAGCTTAAAAGGGACGCTCCCATTCAATACATCGTGGGCAAATGCGATTTTTACGGCATGGAATTTTATGTTGACAAGAGTGTGCTTATCCCTCGCTTCGACACCGAGGTCGTTGTCGAACACTGCATAAAAAATCTTCCAGAGGGGATATGCTTTGCGGATCTGTGCTGCGGCAGCGGCTGTATAGGTCTTTCGATATTGAAGCACCGTCCCGATCTTAAGTGCGTTTTTGCCGACATATCGCGTCCCGCCCTGCATGTTTGCCGAAAAAACGCCGAAAAGTTTGAATTATCGGACAGGTGTAACATAATACGTGCCGATGTCACCCTCACGGAAACGTACAAGAAGCTACGCGGCATTTCATACATCGTATCCAATCCGCCGTATGTTAAGACCGCCGTTGTACCGACACTCGATCTTCGTGTTTTGAGCGAGCCTTATATCGCTTTGGACGGCGGAGCGGACGGACTTGACTTTTACCGTGCAATAACCGCCAACTGCGTGAATTTTTTAGGCAAAAGAACGCATATAATATACGAGATAGGTTACGACGAAGCTTCCGACGTGATCAAAACGGCAAAGGGTCACGGCATGAGTTGTGACATAATAAAGGATCTGAGCGGCAACGACAGAGTCGCAGTGCTGTATTACAGATAAAGTGAGGAGAAGCACCATGGAGCAACGCAAAAAAACGGATCTGTTGATCATATTCGGCGGACAAAGCACGGAGCATGACGTATCGTGCATGAGTGCATACAATATAATCAACGCCGTTGACAGAGAAAAATACAATGTGAACACAATAGGTATCTCACGCAACGGACACTGGTATCTTTTTGACGGCGATACGGAGAAGATCAGGAGCGGCGAATGGGAAAGCCGCTCGTATCCCGCAACCTTTACTGTGCGTGACGGATTTTTCGCCCTTAAGGACGGGGAATATCGCCGTATTCCGTGCGATGTGGTATTTCCCGCCGTACATGGCGGATACTGTGAGGACGGTCGGCTTCAGGGACTGTTCGATATGTGTGATATAAAATACGTCGGCTCCGGCTGTGCCGGTTCGGGCGTGTGCATGGATAAATTTTTCACGAAATCCGTTGTCGCACAGGCAAATGTTCCGCAAGCGTCCTTTGTGCTTGTAAAAAATTCGGATATGACGAACGACCCGTCGGCTACGATAAACAATATAGAGCAAAGGCTCGGATATCCCGTTTTTGTCAAGCCCGCAAACGCAGGTTCTTCCGTCGGTGTTTCAAAAGCACGCAATTGCGACGAGCTTAAGAATGCGATAGAAAAAGCTCTTAAATACGACGGCAAGGCTTTGGCGGAGGAATTTATCAGGGGACGAGAAATTGAAGTGGGTATCATGGGCAACGACAGTCCGACGGCCTCCGTATGCGGCGAGATCAATCCCGGGGCCGATTTTTACGATTACAACACAAAATACAACAACGACACCGCACGTTGCTTTATCCCCGCAAGAATATCGGAAAAATGTGCGAACAAGGTTCGGTATTACGCACTTAAAATATATGAGATCCTCGGCTGTCGGGGTCTTTCAAGGGTGGATTTTTTCGTTGACGAGGATGAAAACATAGTTTTTAACGAAATTAACACGCTTCCCGGATTCACTTCGATATCTATGTATCCGTCGCTTTTCATGCACATGGGCATGACCTACCCGCAGATCATAGATAAGCTCATCGCTCTTGCACTTGAGGATCGATCATGAACGAAGAAAATAATAAGCCGATAGGCATTTTCGACAGCGGATTAGGCGGTCTATGTGCGTTGACGGAGCTTCAAAAGCTTTTGCCCAACGAACATTTCGTTTATTTCGGCGACACCGGAAGAACGCCCTACGGCACGAGGTCCGCCGAAAAAATAATCGAATACGCTCGTTCCGACATAGATTTTTTGCTTTCAAAGCAGGTAAAAGCCATAGTATGTGCCTGCGGTACGGTTTCCTCCGTAGCACTGCCGTCGATAGAAAGCTCCTGCACCGTACCGATCTGCGGCACGATCTATCCCTCGTGTGCGGAAGCGACTGAGGTTACCGAAAACAAGCTTATAGGCGTAATGGGTACGGGAGCCACGATAGCCTCCGGTGCCTTTGAAAAAGCCGTCGCCGCTTACGGCGGGGGCTTCGGGACAGTGTGTGCGGCGTGTCCTCTGCTCGTTCCGATCGTCGAAAACGGCTTTGCCGATTCGGAGATCGCCGTGCTTGCCTTGCGGGAGTACATGGAACCGATAGTAAATTGCGGTGCGGACACGGTCATACTCGGCTGTACGCATTTTCCGATATTATCGAAAACCATACGTCGTCTTTACCCCTCTCTCAAGCTTGTAGATTCGGGGGCGGCAAGTGCAAGGCAAATGTACCGCATACTCAAAGAAAACTGTCTGCTTAACGATTCTGGTGACGGCAAAACGGAATACTATGTGACCGACACACCGAACAATTTCGCCACGGCGGCAAGTGTTTTTTTGGGCAGAAGCGATTTTGATGTAAAAAAAACAGAAATAGAGGATCACAGGCATGAATTACGGTAAAAAGGTTTGGCTCATTCCCGACTGCTTTCTGAATTCCGTATCGAAGAACGAAAGCGTAAGTCACGAGGCGATATGCGTTATAAACACGACAAATGAGGATGCGGAGATAGCACTCACGCTCTTTTTCGAGGACAGAGAGCCTTGCAAGGATTTCAAATCGACGTGCAAGGCGGGCAGAACGCATCACATAAGAATGGATAAGCTCGTATCCGAAAAAGGCGAGAAGATACCTCGGGACACCCCGTATGCCGCACTCGTCGAAGCAAGCTGTCCGGTAGTTATTCAATACAGCCGTCTTGACACCTCCGAGGTTGAAATGGCATTGATGACGACGATAGCGTACCCTGTAGAATGACAGAGCTGACCGCAACCTGTCTGTTCGGGCTTGAACGTCTGCTCGGCGAAGAAATAGATGCGTTGGGCGGTAAACGCACGCAGACCATCGACGGCAGGGTGACCTTTGCCGCCGACCTTTCGGACATACCGAAATATAACATAAATCTCCGTTTTGCCGAGCGGCTCTATATAAATCTCGGCTCATTTCCCGCACCCAGCTTCGACGCTCTTTTCGAAGGAGTACGTGCCTTGCCGCTTGAAGCTTACATCGGCAAATACGATGCGTTTCCCGTAAAGGGACACAGCATACATTCGGCACTCGCCTCAATTCCCGACTGCCAGAAGATAGTTAAAAAAGCCGCCGTGGAGCGGCTCAAATCGAAATATCACATATCGTATTTTGAAGAAATCGGAACAAAATATCAGCTTGAATTTTTCATTTTGAAGGACATTGCGACGATTATGATAGACACATCGGGTACGGCGTTGCATAAAAGAGGCTACCGACCGATATCGAACGACGCTCCGCTTCGGGAAACACTCGCCGCCGCCATGGTAAAACTTGCACACATCAGAGAGGACGTTCTCTTTTGGGATCCGTTCTGCGGAAGCGGCACTATTCCGATAGAAGCGGCTTTGATGATAACGAACACGCCTCCCGGACTTAACAGAAGCTTCGCTTCCGAAAATTTCCCGTTTGTACCTCCGTCATGTTGGGAAAACGCACGCAACGAAGCAACGGCGATGATAAAGGACGATTCGCAATTCGAGGCTTACGCTTCGGATATCGATCCGAAATGCACGGAGCTTACACGCACAAACGCACTGCGTGCCGGTGTCGGCAAATATATCAAATGCTTTGAACGAAATGCACTCGACATCGAAACCTACGGCAGACGAGGTACTGTCGTATGCAATCCGCCCTACGGCGAACGTATGCTCGATATAAAGCAGGCACAACAGCTTTACCGTGATATGGGAAAATCGTTTTCAAGGCTCGGAAGCTGGCAGATATACGTTATAACCTCATGCGACGAATTCGAGTCGCTTTTTCGCAGACGTGCCGACAAAGTTCGGAAGCTGTACAACGGAATGATAAAGTGCAACTATTATCAGTTTTTCAAAAAGAGAGATGAACGAAGCAAATGAGAAATTTTGATAAGAAATTAAATGAATACGCACGTCTTACGGTACAAAACGGAGCGAACATCGCTCCCGGGCAATACGTTTTGATAAATTGTCCCGTAAACGCATCGGAATTCGGCAAAAAAGTAATGCTTGAGGCATACCGTGCCGGAGCGAAAGAGGTAATTATCAATTACCGCGACGAGCAGGCAAGCCGAATAGTTTACGACAATTCTCCGCTCGAGGTCTTTGAGCGATTGCCCGAATGGAAAGCGGAGATGAGAAACTATTACGCACGCAACAACGGAGCGATGATACACATAATCTCCGAGGATCCGGAGGCTTTTGCGGGAGTATCTCCCGACAAGCTTGCGGCAAACACGAAAGCGTGCCACAAGGCATATGAGGAATATTACAAATGCGTCGATAACGGTGACGTGCGTTGGACGATCGTAGCTCACCCGTGTGCGGCGTGGGCGAAAAAGGTATTCCCCGAACTGAGCGAATCGAAAGCGGTTGAAAAACTGTGGACGAGCATTTTCAACACGGTCAGAATCGGCAGAGGCGATACGGTAAAAAAGTGGCAAAGCCACGACCGTGTACTAAAATGCCGGTGCGATAAGCTGAACAAATACGCCTTTGACGCACTTCATTTTTCAAATTCACTGGGGACGGACATTACCGTCGGACTTGTCAAGGATCACATTTGGGTAGGCGGCACGAGCAAAACCAATGACGGACGTGCATATTTTGCAAATATGCCGACGGAGGAAATATTCTCCATGCCGAACGCATACGGAGTAAACGGAACAGTATACGCTTCGTTGCCGTTATCGTATCATGGCAGGCTTATCGAAAATTTTTATTTCACATTCAAGGACGGAGAGGTCACGGATTTCGGAGCTTCGTCGGGTAAGGACGTGCTTAAGGGACTGCTCGAAACAGACGAGGGTTCACGCCGCATAGGCGAGATCGCTCTCATTCCTTATCTATCCCCGATATCGCAAACGGGAATACTGTTTTACAATACGCTATTCGACGAAAATGCTTCGTGCCACATGGCACTGGGCGACTGTTATCCGGAAAACATAAAGGACGGAATCGGAATGGATCGCGAGCAGCTTTTGAAAAAAGGCGGAAACAGCTCGGCGAATCACGTCGATTTCATGTTCGGGACAAGCGATATGAATATCGACGGAATTAAAGGAAACGAAAAAATTCCCGTTTTCAGAAACGGAAATTTCGTATTTTGATTTTCAAAGCAATTCACAATTTTTAAAAAGAAGGAGGATGACGATAAATGATGGACAGCAAAAAAATATTTAACGGAAAAGCAACGGCGGAGGTTGAAAGGCTCGCCTCAATATGTACCGAAAACAGTCGTATCGACCCGTCTCTTTACGGAAAATACGAAGTAAAACGCGGACTCAGGGATCTTGACGGAAAGGGTGTGCTTACGGGACTTACCGAGATTTCCGACGTAATAGGCTCAAAATATGTCAACGGTATAAAGACATCCTGCAAAGGCGAGCTTTATTACAGGGGAATAAGCATCGAAAAGCTGATCGGCGGTTTCGTTTCCGATGACCGCTTCGGCTTTGAGGAAACGATATATCTGCTTATTTTCGGTGTACTTCCCAACCGTACCGAGCTTGACGGATTTACGAAATTATTGTCATCGTACCGTTCGCTTCCGAAAAATTTCGTGCGTGACGTTGTCATGAAAGCACCGAACCCCGACATAATGAATAAGCTTGCTCTTTCCGTGCTTACACTGTATTCCTACGACTATTATGCGAATGACATTTCGATTTCGAACGTACTGCGTCAATGTCTTATGCTTATCGCAAACTTTCCCTCGCTTGCGGTATACTCCTATCATGCATATTCGCATTATATAAAAAAGCAAAGTCTTGTAATACATAACCCCGACCCCGCACTTTCGACTGCGGAAAACATTCTTCATATGCTCAGAGCCGACAGCACCTACACTCATCTCGAAGCCGTGCTTTTGGACATGGCTCTTGTGCTTCACGCAGAACACGGCGGCGGAAACAATTCGACCTTTACCACGCACGTCGTTTCCTCCTCGGGTACGGACACATATTCCTCGATTGCGGCTTCGTTATGCTCGCTAAAAGGACCTAAGCACGGCGGAGCGAACATAAAGGTGCTTGACATGATGGAAAACATAAAGAAAAACGTGTCGGATATCAACAGTGACGAAGCACTTACCGAATATTTGCTTAAGATCCTGAACAAGGAAGCCTTTGACAATGCCGGACTTATATACGGCATGGGACACGCAGTGTACTCCCTATCCGATCCGAGAGCGGAGATATTCAAAAAATACGTTGAAAAGCTCTGCATCGAAAAAGGATGTGAGGATGAATTCGAGTTTTATACACGCGTGGCAAGCATAGGCGGAGAGCTTATAGCGGAAAAGAGGAAAATATACAAGGGCGTTTCGCCGAACATCGACTTTTACAGCGGTCTTGTCTATTCTATGCTCGGCATTCCGAAGGAGCTGTTCACGCCGCTGTTCGCCATAGCGCGAATCGCCGGCTGGTCCGCTCATCGCATAGAAGAACTCATCAATGCGGGAAAAATAATACGTCCGGCATACATGAACGTATTGGAGCATAGCGACTATATCAGTATGTGCGACAGATGAACACACGATCTATCGTAAAGCAGTAACAACCGCATCCGGATTCGAAAGTTTCGGAGATGCGGTTGTTTTTGCCGTTATTTTCGTTTTTTCTTTCGTTCGGGCAATTGCGCCGTGATACTCGCACAGAACATCAGCACACAGCCGATATATTCCCGCTGTGTCATTTTTTCTTTCAATATCAACGCTCCGAGTACGACACTGAAAACCGATTCCAGGCTCATGAGCAAGGAAACGAGCGTCGGATCGGCATCTTTTTGTGCAAGAATTTGAAGCGTATACGCAACGCCGCTTGAAAAAACGCCGACATACACGGCGGGAAGCAGACATTCGGTAATCCCGACGAGCGAAATATCCTCAAACAGGCACGCACCGACGGCGGAAAACAGTGTTACGAAAACGAACTGCGAACATGACAGCACTATTCCGTCTACGTCCTTTGCGAATTTATCGACCGCAATTATATGCAATGCGAACATGACGGTACAGCCCAAAAGCAACAGATCGCTCGGTTCAAGAGAAAAATTCTCTTTGACACACAAAAAATACAATCCGAAAGCCGCAAGTACGACCGCAGTCCAAACCTTAAGCGTGGATCTTCTGCCCATGCACATTTCGAATATCGGGACGAGTATTATGTACAGTGCGGTTATAAAGCCCGCCTTGCCCGAACCGGCTTCGGTCATGGCGGATTGCTGAAGAAAGGTCGCAAATGCCAATGCCGCACCGCAAACAGCACCGGCAAGCAATATCCGACCGGGTTTTTGAGTTCTGTCGAGCTTTTTAAGTGCGGCGAAAACGGCAATTATCACGAGAAGCGTCACCGAAGCGATCAGCGAACGCATGGCGTTGAACGTAAACGCACCTATTTTATCCGCAACTGTACTTTGCACCACAAAAGCACTGCCCCATATCGCAGCAGCAAGCACGGGAAAAAGCGTATGCCGTATTTTATTATTCAAGATCATACCTCAACAAGGAAAAACGCTTTCCGAAAAACGGCGGGTTTCCCGTGTTTCGGAAAGCTGTAAATGCTTACTTATGCCTTAGCGTTAAGCTTCTGTGTAAACTGGCTCTTCTTACGTGCAGCCGCATTCTTATGGATAATGCCTTTAGCTGCCGCTTGGTCGATCTTCTTTACCGCTGCCTTGTACGCTGCTTCAGCCTGCTCTTTATTACCGTCTGCAAGAGCTGCATCATATTTCTTGACGATCGTCTTCATGGAAGAACGAAACATTTTATTGCGAAGCGTTTTGGTTTCGATGACCTTAACACGCTTTTTTGCGGATTTGATATTCGGCAAAGCTTTTCACCTCCTAATAAAATAATTATCCGAGATATTAAAATACAGACCTGAGAGGACGTCGTATTCAAATATACAATTTTCCTTGATATTGTAGCACACTTTTTCAAAATAATCAATACCTTTTTCAAAAATATTTTCGGTTTTTTTTCGTTTTTGAAGAAATATCGCTTATATCAAGGCGGAACGAAGCTTGTTACACATTGCATCGGCAAGCAATCAAACCGCTCGGACTGTAACCGCAGGCATTTTTCGGATCGTTTACTCCTTATAGCCGTCGATGTTATGCTTTTCGAGCGAACGCACCAGGCGGTGCGAGGTACCTCGGCAATCTCGGTCTGTCAGTTCTATTATTTTCTTAATATCCTCACGTCGGGTATTTTTATCCATCGGACACGGAGATTTCATTATCGGTGCGTCGATTTGCTCCACACCCGCACGTATGAGCTTTTGCGAGCAGGACAACAGCGGTCGGATTATTTTAATATCTCCGTAATCCGTGACCGGAGAAAACGAGATAAAATTTCCTCCGTAAAGCAGGTTCATCAACAGCGTCTGTGCCGAGTCGTCCTCGTTATGTCCGAGTGCCAGCACATTTGCGTGCATATTCTTTGCGTTTTCACACAACACCCTTCTACGCATTTTCGAGCAAAGCACACATGGATTATCGTTGTTTTCTATTATCTCCTTCAATTCGGTTTTCACGGTTTTATGCTCTACTCCGAGCTTTTCGCAAAATTTTCGGCACGTATCGTAATCGGCGTTTTCAAAGCCCATATCGACGCTCAACGCCGACACGGTGAAGCTTTCGGGCAAATATCTTCGCACTTTCGAGAGCAGGTACAGAAGCATTACAGAATCCGCACCTCCCGATAATGCGACGCAGACGTTATCGCCGTCGTTTATCATGGAATATTTTTTTATGCAGGCTCTTAGCTTGCCTTCGAGTATTTTAACATGATCCATGACTCAATTATATAAAGCACGATGAAATTTGTCAAGAGAAAATTTGAAAATCAATTCGCTTTAAAAATTAACTGTTTGAGGCGTACTTTGTTAATATTATTGCGTTATACTTATACGAAAGGGTATGCAGAACCCCTTATTATTCAAAGGAACGGTCATACTGTATGAAATCCACAAAAAAACTGCTTTTCCCTCTGCTGCTTGCCGCAATCATTTTAGGCTTGGTTCTATCTGTTTTAAGAGTCGTACTGATGGATTGCTATTACGACACGAGCGAGCGACTTTACAAATCGGGTACAGATCTGCCGCAGATATTTTCCGTCGTGCTTTTGCTTGCTTTTTTGTTGACAGGTGCCTGTGCTTTTTTCATTAAGCCGAACAAATTCAACAAAATACTTCCGGAAGTGAATCTTTCGATAATATTTTCGAGTTCGTTTTGCGGTTTTCTTTTCATATCCGCCTGCGTGCTTCAGCTTTATTATTTTCTGTCCTCCGTTCGCCAATCGAACGATGTGATATTCTCCGTTTCGTATTATTGCATGATAATATTCGGTCTTTTGTCTTCTCTGTATTTTTTCCGCATTTCTTCGACCTCCCGTCTGAAAGGTCTGAGTTTAAAATTTACATCGGTATTTCCCGTTATTTGGTGTATTTTTTATCTGCTTTTCATATATTTCGACAACTCCGTGGTTTTGAACAATCCCGAGCGTCGGATAATACAGCTCGGCATCATTTCCGTCATGTTTTACTTTATTTCGGAGGCACGGTATCAGCTTGACATTTCCGTTCCCCGACTTTACTTCGCACTTTCCCTCGCTTCGATCATAATAATCTGCGTAAGCTGTGTGCCGAATATCATTTTGACGGTTCAGGGCATCGTCAACTTCACGCCTCACACGATCTATTCGTTCGTACAGCTCGGAATATTGTCCTACATTGTAACACGGTTATTGTCTTTCACATTCACTCCGCACATCAGACACGCCGACTGATCGTACCTTGGCTGTAATGTATTTCGATCCTGTCATAGGTAACGACGATTTTGTCTATCAACTCTCTCAGGACATTGCGTCTTTCTTCAACGGTCATACTTTCCCACGCACCCTTGACCGTGCCTATTTTCTCTAAGTGTTTAACCGCTTCGCGATTTTTTTCGCGTGATGATCTCATATTTTCATATTCGAGCTGTGCTTTTGCCAGCTCGTCTTTTTTTCTCTTTATCTCATTGAGCAATATTTCGTCCTCCGCACTTGAATACAGGTCGTATAATCTCGAAAGTCTTTTTTTACAAAGCTCGACCGTGTTTTCGAGTATTTTCAATGCGTCAACTCCGTCGTTATCCGATCCGCTTTCGTACGAAAGCGAAAAAAGATCGGACAAAACAACATTCTCAAGTTCCGAGGCATCGATCCGTGCATTACCGCAATCGCCTCCAGGGGACAAATGCGTCTTTGAGCTGTCCTTCGAATAGCAATAAATCTTATATTCTCCGCCACTCCACTTTTGGTATCTCATTTTCGCACCGCAAACTCCGCAATATATAAGTCCGGCAAGCAGGCATTTGGCACCTCCTCCGCTTCTCGCTCTAAGCTCCATTTGCTTCATTGCCGCCTCATACGTTTCCTTTGACACGATAGGCTCATGGCAATTTTCGTATTCCGTGCCTTTGTAAATTATGCTGCCGGTGTTCGATTTTCTTTTGAGTATCTGTATGGCAAGTCGTTCGTATTTCAAGCCTGTCATAAGTGCTATTTTTCTTGTTGAATAGCCGTCAAGATAAAGCGAATATATATCGCGTACCGTTTGTGCATCGGAGTTGGGTACAAGTATTCCCTTTTCCTTATCGTAATCGTATCCGAACGGCACTCTGCCTCCGCCCATCCAAAGTCCGCTTTTAACTCTTTCGAGCATTCCCAGCCGTGTTCTTTCGCGTATCGTTTCTCTTTCAAGCTGAGCGAAGGCAGACATAATACCGAGCATCGCTCTGCCTATCGGCGTTGATGTATCCATGTTTTCGTTCATGGAAACAAACGCCGTATCGTTCGGAAGCAATACATCTTCGATAAGATACAGTGTATCCTTTTGACTTCTCGAAAATCGGTCGAGCTTATACACTATGACCTGTGACACGTTGCCCGCTTTTATCTCGGCGATAAGCTTTTTAAGCATCGGTCTGTCCGTATTCGCACCGCTATAGCCGCCGTCAATATAGAATTTTCGTTTTTCAATGCCCCTTGATATGCAATAAGCGTCGAGCAATTGTTTTTGTGCGTCTACGGAATACCCCTCTTCCCATTGTGCCTCCGTAGAAACTCTTGCGTACATTGCCGCATGACGTTCACTTTTTTTCGTCATTTTTTCCGTTATCCGTTCCGTTTACACGCATTTGAGCGTTTTTTATCGCATTCAACACGTTCGAAGAAACGATAATATAGTTTTTCATTTCACCGTTTTTCATTTTTTCATTACCGAAATATCTGTTCACCGTCATTTGTCCACCTCCGCAGCTGATTATTCACTTCAAGTCATAAAAATATTCCCTTTCAAATACAATTAAGCATATGTAAGCATATAGATGAAAGGAACGATAAAGGTGATGAAAAGAATTTTCAAGGCAGCGATCTCGTTTATGCTTGCCTCTTTGATGTGCATCGGTTGCTTCGGAATCGAGTTTACGGAAGAGATAGATTGCAAAAGTGCGATCCTTATCGAATGTGAAAGCGGACGTGTCCTGTATGAAAAAAACGCCGACGAGGCTCTCCCGCTTGCTTCCGTAACCAAAGTGATGACGCTTTTGCTCGTATTCGAGTCGCTTGACAGGGGTGAAATAAAGCTTGAGGATACGGTAACGGCAAGCGAGTACGCCGCAAGCATGGGCGGCTCACAGGTTTTCCTCAAGGTCGGCGAAGAAATGAACGTATCGGATATGATAAAGTCCGTTGCGGTCGCAAGTGCAAACGACTGTGCCGTTGCCTTAGCGGAGCATATTTATTCAAGCGAATCGGCGTTTG
>CAZCJU010000007.1:0-25525 GCA_964498965.1 uncultured Lachnospiraceae bacterium | reverse complement strand
CGTTGCCTTAGCGGAGCATATTTATTCAAGCGAATCGGCGTTTGTCGCAAAGATGAACGAGCGTGCAAACGAGCTTGGCATGAAGAATACCTCTTTCAAGAATGTGACCGGGCTTGACGACACGGACGACGGTCATTTAAGCAGTGCGAGAGATATAGCGATCATGTCAAGAGAGCTGATGAAGCACGAAACGGTATTGAATTACACGACGATATGGATGGACACGATACGAAACGGTCAATTCGGTCTTACGAATACAAATCGGCTCATACGCTTTTATCCCGGGGCAAACGGGCTTAAGACAGGCTCGACCTCAAAAGCTAAATTCTGCATTTCCGCCGCCGCAAAGCGTGACGGGATGCAGCTTATCGCCGTCATAATGACCTCTCCGACACGTGACAAACGAAACGAAGCAGCAAAAGCATTGCTTGATTTCGGCTTTGCCAATTACGGTATTTACACTGCCGAAGCACAGCAGCTGCCGTCGATAGACATTATCGGCTCCGACATAAGAACTTTACCTGTTTCACACTCCTCTGCCTCGTCGCTTGTAGAAAGATCGAGAATAAAGGATATCCGTTACGAGATCAAGCTTCCCGAACAGCTTCAAGCACCCGTGAAGAAAGGGGATAAAGTAGGTGAGATCGTTTTTTACTGTGGCGAAGAAAAAATAAACGCAGTCGACATTACAGCCGACTGCGATGCGGAAAAAATCAGTTTTTTAAAGACCTTTTTGCTTCTGCTTGATAAATTTCTTATGAGCTGAGCTTGCTCATTTGACGTTGAGCCATAACGAGTCCGTAATATATTCCGTGTTTTTTCAAAAGTTCCTCGTGCGTTCCGACTTCTGCGACTTTACCTTTATCAAGTACCACGAGCCGTGTTGCGTTTCTCAGCGTCGAAAGGCGGTGTGCTATTGCGATTGTCGTTCTTCCCGCAATAAGCTTTTGAACGGTTTCCTGTATACTTTTTTCGGTTTCGGTATCAAGTGCCGATGTCGCTTCGTCGAGTATAAGTATCCTCGGATCATGCAACAAGGCTCTCGCTATCGCGACACGTTGTCTTTCGCCGCCGGACAGCGTATGTCCCTTTTCACCGACGTACGTATTATATCCGTCTGGAAGTTTTACGACGAACTCATGCACGCCTGCCGCTTTTGACGCTTCTATTACCTCCCGTTTCGTACAACCGGGCTTGGCATACGCTATATTGTTATAGATCGTGCCTGAAAAGAGGAAATTTTCCTGAAGCACCGCACCTATCTGCGAGCGGAGCGAATGCTGTGAGATATCTCTTATATCCACTCCGTCGATCTTTATACTGCCGCTACCGACATCGTACATTCGCATGATAAGATTTATCAAAGTGGATTTTCCCACGCCGGATTTTCCGACTATTCCTATCATTTCGCCGCTTTTGATATCGAGATTGATATTTTTCAGAACGTCGCCGTTTTCATCGTAGCCGAACGACACATCCTCAAGCCTGATATTGCCGTAAATCTTAAATTCGTCGGCGTTTTCCTTATCGGTCACTTCAGGCACCTCGTCAAGAATATCGAAAACGTTTATCATTGAGGTATATGCGTCGGTAAGTATTCTCGGAAGCGACGAAAGCCACCCGATCTGTCCGTATATCAGCGATATATAGCTTGATATCATCGATGCCTCGCCGAACGTCATCTTACCGCCCAAAATGGCATTTCCGGTATAATACAGCAGAAAAAATCCCGAAAGGCTGAATACAATATTCAAAAACGGATTTACAGCATTATACATCAGCTCGTTCTTTACCTGAATGTCTTTTTCGTTTTTTATCGCTTCATCGTATCTTGACTCTTCCCGTTTTTCCGTTCCGAACGCT
This sequence comes from uncultured Lachnospiraceae bacterium, assembly GCA_964498965.1. Taxonomy (GTDB): domain Bacteria; phylum Bacillota; class Clostridia; order Oscillospirales; family CAG-272; genus CAZCJU01. The sequence goes on along the minus strand of CAZCJU010000007.1, from coordinate 23,662 downwards.
TTTACGATGCGTATGCCGGAAAAAATATCGAACAAAACGGATGTACTTTTGTCGCCCGCCTGCCACTGACGTCGATAGTTCTTATGCATGAATCTATTGAAGCTCCTCAAAGCCACCACCACCAACGGTATCGGAACAAGCACCAAAAGAGCTATCATCGGTTCGTAGATAAACAAAAACGTTCCGACCGTTACGATCAGCAGTATTTCCTGCATCAGATTCGGCAATTGTGCTATGATAAAGCTTTCGAGATGTGACGTATCTCTCGTGATACGGTTCATCAGCTCACCGTTAGTTCGTCTGCCGATACTCGCAAGCGAAAGCTGATGTATCTTTTCGAACACCCTGCCTCTCAGGTCTATGATAAATTTCATTCCGAGCCTCATCATAAGAAGATTTCTTACAATGGTGATCAAATAATTTATCAAATATATTCCGAGCATGGACAGAATGACGAGCAGATACGGTGCAAGCACCGACAACTCCGCTTTTTTGCCCGTAATATATCCGTCAACCAAAATCTTATTCACGTAAGGCGAAAGCAAATTCACCCCGGTTGCCGCAAAAAACAGCAAAACCGCGACCGCAAGCCCTTTTGCATACGGTCCTACAAGCCCGCCGACACGCTTGAAAATCTGTTTTTTGCTCGTGCAATTTTTGCATATCGAGCTGTTTTTGCCGTAGGGCTTCAGGCAATTCGGGCAGACCTTACCGACATCGTAGAGATTTAATGCACCGTATTTTCCGCTTTCGAGATACAAATTCAGTCGTTTTACGACATTGGAGAACCTACCGCCGGACGATGCACCGTCTTTGCACAGTATATGAGTTTTGCCGTCAAGGGTATATTCCACGCCGGCAAGTCCCACATACGCTCTGTATTCAAACTTTTCGATATTCGAAATCATTACCTTTTCGGTCACATCTCCGTTTTCGAAACTGTACAGAAATCTATCTGTAGCCACGCATACGCCGTTTGTTTTTTCGTTTTCTCTCGTTCTCGAAAACTCGAATACGGATATTAGGTTTTCGGAATCGAAATCAACGACACCGCTCGGAAGTGCCGACAGTATTTTTTGAAGTTTTTCTTCTTTGGAAAGTTTTTCGGGCTTTTTGAACACCCGCTTTACTTTTTTACAAATTCTTTTAACCATTTTTATAAGTACAATTCAAGCTTTTTCAGGCTTTTTCTGTCAAGAGCCTTAAGCGATTCTATTTCGTACCTGTTGCCGTCCACGTCGTTTATGTATATTCTGTCCGAATCGACACGGGTCAGGCTTCTGTACGTGTCCTGCAAAGTAAAGCTCAGTTTTCCCTCGTCACTTTCCGTTTCCCAATACGAAAAGCCGTATCTCTCGTTGACATCGTATATTTTTTTAATCTTAAGTATGAAATATTTACGTTCAAGCTCTTTTTCGAGAATATCCTTGCCGTTGCCCTCGAAATCATCGAGTTGTTTTATCATGCCTATCTCATTGCTTTCTCCGTCAAGGACGGAAATATATTTTTTCTTTTCCTCATACGGAAAAATGCGGTGTAAAAACACTCTTTCGTACTCCCTGCTCTCCCCGTTCGCCGTCGATTTCATGGAAATAAAGCCGTCACGGTTGAAAAACTCGGCGTTTTCGGGCGTCAAATACGTCATATTTACCACATCGGCAAGTGTTGCGGTGTGTTCGATTTTTTTATTTTCTTCCATATTATTCTTCTATTCCTATATTTTTCATGGCTTCCGCTTGCAGCTTGTACAGGCGGTGATATATTCCCCGCTTTTCAAGCAGTTCTTTATGCGTACCCGATTCAACCGTTTTTCCGTTTTCTATAACGATAAGCTTATCCGCATTACGTAAGGTGGAAAGACGGTGTGCTATGGTTATTGTTGTTCTGCCTCGGCTCAGAGCCTCAATGGCGTTTTGTATTTTTCGTTCCGTTTCCGTGTCCATTGCCGCTGTGGCTTCATCCAAAATAAGTATTTTCGGGTCTTTAAGTACAGCTCTCGCTATCGAAAGTCTTTGTCTTTCTCCGCCCGACAGGCTCTTTCCGCCGGAGCCTATACGTGTATCGTAACCGTCGGGAAGCTTCACTATAAAGTCGTGAGCTCCCGCCGCCTTTGCCGCCGAAATGACCTCATCATACGCAGCCTCCGGCTTGGCATAGCGAATATTGTCGAGGATACTGCCGGCAAAATGGTATGTTTCCTGTGACACTATAGCAATGCTTTTGCGAAGCGTATCGAATTTCAGATCCTTTACGTTCACACCGTCGATCCTGATTTCTCCGTCCGTCACGTCATACAAACGGATCAGCAGATTTGCGAGCGTACTTTTTCCCGCACCCGAGTGACCGACTATTCCGAGGCATTGTCCCGCTTCAACCTCGAACGACACCTTATCGATTATTTTTCTTTCTTTTGTGTATGAAAATTCAATATTGTCAAATTCGACTTTGCCGACGACCTCATTAAGCTCGACGGGTGTTTCACTTTCACGCACATCAGGCTCGGCATCTGCGATCTCAAACAATCTTTGCAGTGCGTTGGCACATTCCGACAAATTCTGCGACATATTCACCAGCATCGTAAGCGGCGAGGCGAGCATACCGGCATATGCGATAAACGTAAGTAACGTTCCGTACCGCATACCGTGATATCCGCTCATTACCATCCAGCCGCCCACGCCCCAAGCAATAAGCGTACAGAAATATATGATCGTATTTGCCACAGGATAAGCGGTATTGGCGTAAACGGTAACGTCTTTGTTTTTTTCCTCGAAACCCTCGGAGCGGATACCGAAGCGTTTACATTCCTCGTCCTCTCTCGCAAACGCCTTAACAACACGTATACCGGCTATAGAATCCGACAGAGTGCCGTTCATGGCACGGTGTGCAATGTACCTTTTCGATTGCAGCGTTCTCATTTTCTTCTTAACATGCGAAACAACCGCAAAGGCCGGCGGCGTTACCGACAAGCACAAAACGGCGAGAAGCGGATTCATTATCAGCATAAGAACGAGTATAACAACGAATTCAACCGCATTTATCAAAAAGTAAGGAAGTCCGTTAACGATGAACCAATATATCGAGTTTGCGTCGTTATTTATCTGTGTCATAAGTCCGCCGGTCTGTCTACCGGTAAAAAACGACATGGACAAGCGGCTTATACTCGAAAATATCGTTTTTTTCAGATCGTATACGATCCTGCCGGAAACCGTTGCCGAAATACAGCCGCTTACGGCATTCACCGCATAACTGCACACCTTAGTCAAAACGACAAGCGTGAGAACGAACAGCACACGGCCATAGAATTCGCCGCTTACATCAAGCACTTCATCGTAAAAGAATGCGGACGATATATACGGAGCTAAAATGCCCAAAGCGCTAACCGTCACAAGTGCGACGATAACGAGCAACATCAAGCTGCGGTATTTTGCGAGAAGCGGAAGGAATCTTTTGAAAAGTCCCTTTTTATCCATGCATTTAGGGCATATCTTTCTCGCCGGGTCGGGATATCTGCCACCGCATTTGGGGCAGAACATTTCCTTTTTGAAATCGTTTTCATCGGCGACCATTTCGCCTTTTTCTTTGTATTTATTGAAATACTTGGCGAACAGTTGCATATCGTTTTTGCATTTATTCGTCGAAAAGCAAACGAGCTTAGGTTTTTTTTCGTTTTGTGCCGTGACAACGACGCTCGATATCATGGATTCGACACAGATATTTTCGATTTTTTCCGTATCAAAGCATTCGACAGTATTTTTGACAAAATGCCGGTTCAGGTGACCTTTGCCGTCACCTTCAAGCACGCTTTGCCCCGATATCGCATAAAGCCTGTCCTTTGTCAAAAGCAGTATGCAATCACCGAGAAGCCTCTCGCCCTGCATATCTCCCTTTACGAAAAGCAGTATCTCCCCCGTTGACAGCTTCAGCTCGTCGAGTATCGGCAAAAGCTCGTTTCCGAATTTATTTATTTCAAGCATTTACTCTCCTTTAGATATTAAAGCAAGCCCTCCGAAACGAAGCAATAGCTACTTCGCCAGCTTTCGCAAGAAAAATCTCCGTGCGGTGCGAACGATGACGGTGCGACGTAGTACACCTCGCCCGCAGGGTGATGATGCGGTCCGAGCAGGTTTCTGTTTGACACGACAAGCTCGACCTCTATAAGATTTTCTCCGTCCTTAACGAAATCGGTGACCTCCGCTTCGTAATCCGCCCACATCATCGTTTTCACGTGCCGTCCGTTCACATAAAGCTTACAAAGGCTGCAGGCGGGCTGCGGTAATTTTATGAATTTTCTCGAATCGGAGTCGTCACATACGAGTTTTTGCGACAGCACCGTTTTTCCCGAAAAGAACGGATAACCGTTTTCGACGAGGTTTCCGCCCGCAATATCGTGCTTCGGGGAGGTTATGACAAATCCGCCGTCGGTGAACATAGCACGTCTTGCACCGTATGTAAACGGCATCGAAGCGACGGAAAAATCGCCTATGATATATACGCTTTCTATTTCGGTATCGTATGTAAGCTTATTGAGCATCGTTTCATGAACGTTTTCGCCGAAAAGCACCTTGTATACGTTTTCGTTTTGATAGAATTCACCCTTAAAGCTCAGCGTATTGACACCGTTTCTCACGTGATCGGTTATATCGACGGTTTTTATACGTCTGTCGATGTAACAGCCGTCCGACGTTTTATCGACCCTTTCACCGTTGCAACACACCTCGAAATCGGAATATTCGTGTGCCGCTCTTATTTTTCCGAGCGATTTTATCGAAACGTCCGGATCGACCGTAAACGTATATTCTATTTCCACCGTACCCGTCGTTCTACCGTCGATAAGACGTTTTTGCACCTCAAGTACGGGCAAGTTCTCGCTCAACATACCGTCCGTTGCGTAGCGTGCGTAATCGAGCGTGAGAGCGTTCGGAGCTTTCGGCGTACATTTCCAATCGTTTCCGAGTGCGAGATACGTTTTATTAAACGGTTCGGCATTCAAAATGCGGTCTTCGGTATTATCCGCCGTAAGTATATACGACTGCATAGGTTCGAACGTGAGCCTTATATATTTTCCGTCGTGATATGCGGGAAGCGTGCGGTTCTCGGCAGCATCGTAAATCGACGCACGGTGCGAATCGGGGAAAGCGACTTTCACCATATAAGCTTTTTCCTTGCTTTGATTCGCCATAAGATACACGGCTGTACCCTCGAATATACGCTTTGTTACGTGAATATCTCCGCATTCTCCGTTTTTATCGATTATTTCTATCTCTTTGACCCAGCAACGGCAAAGTACATCTCGTGAGTCCTTGCCGTTATTCGGCAGTCGAGCCGTTTTTTCGTTCAGTTTCTTTATTCTTTCGTCAACGCGACCGTTTATCCTTGTCGGAGCGTTGCCGTAAAGCAGAACCGTTCCTCCTCCGTTTAAAAAATCGCACAAAAGCTTAAACACTTCTTCATCAAGCGTAATGCAGGCCGGGATAACGACAAGCGAGTAAACGCACTTTCCGACACACAGCTTATCGCCGCACACCGAGCCGTGACAGCTTATTATGCTTTCGTCGCCGAGATGATATTCGACGTGATTCGATGTAAGCACATTTAAACAGCCGACGAAATCTCTGTCGGATCGTTCGATAACGGAATTATCGCCCTCTCTCGATGAATAGCCGAGCCAGCCGCTGTGCATCGGGTGTATCACAAGAGTTTTGACGCACTGCTCGCCGCACGCCGATATTTTTCCGAGGCGTGCGAAATAATCGTTAAACGGCTTATAATCGTCCCACCACGGCGACTGCACGAACATCGACGGCGGATAATCTCTTTTGCGACAGCCTTTTATCGTATAGCTCTGCAAATGCTGACACATGAAATTAACACCGTTGACATACTGCCACTCGCCTATCCATTTCAGCTCTTCAAACGAAACGTCCCAGCCGCACATCGCATAAGTTTCCGAAAGGACCTGTCTTTTTCCGAGTTGACACGCAACGCTCGATACCTGCTTCGGGATAACGGGAGAGGATATTTCTCTTCTCAGCCAATCCATTCCGGGAATATGCATATATTCGTACATCGGCATTACGCCCGCATTGAACATCATCTGCGTATACAGGCTTTGCTCCGCCATTGCGTGGCCCGTGAACCTACAGCCGTTTTTCTCGCACCAATCGTATATCTGCTTGGCATACGAATTCGTATAAAGCTCGTTTACCATTTTCCAAAAGTCGTATCTGAATTCCTCATGTCCGTCAAGCTTCAGGAATACGCATATAAGCTTCGGCAGCATATCGTAGCCGTACCTTTTCTTAAAGTTGTCGCAAAATACGAACGAATACGGCACTCCGGCTCTTGCGTATTGCGGCTCATCCGTGAAGAAACCCGGCATTTGCTTGCCGAATTTTTCGCCAAGCTCCGTCTTATACCGCTCATAAGTGGAATCAATGAACGCACGTACCACTTTGGAATCCAAAATATCCACATAGTACTCGTTTATAAAGCACTTTATGTAGTAAATTTTTTCGTTTTCCCCGCAGGTCGCAGTTCCCGTCGCGTTTGCGGTTGTACCCAAAAACCTGTAAGAGTTTCCGTTCACGGCATAGCAGGCGATGACCGTTCCGTTTTGCACATTATCGGAAAGCTCGATATGCTTCAGACGATACTCGTCGCCCATTTGCGTTATTTTTCCTCCGGCAAAGCCCGACGGCCACCCGTCCTCGTCATACGACCACATAGCCATATCTTGCTTTTCGCCCTCGTCAACACACGCACGTATGCAATCAAACCATTCATCGCTCATATATTCCGTCGTAAGACCGGCTCTTGCGTGCATAAACGCACCGCCCAGACCGACTTTTTTCATTTGTCGTATCTGCTCCGTCAGTTCTTCCGAATCGAGTTTTTCGTTCCACGACCAAAACGGCGTTCCTCTGTATTCTTTTTCCGGATCTTCCAAATATTTTTCTATCATGACAGACTCCGCATTTTTCGTAAATTAATTTTTTACATTTTATCATACAAAATCGCTTTTGTCAACCGCAAGAGGCGGTATTTATGCGGTAAGTGTGCGACGAAGATTTACTTTTATATTATACGTGTTTACTCGTTTCTTTTAAAGTCGCAGATTGTTAAAATAGTGTTTTTTTTTTGCAAAATTGTGAATTTATAATGAATGCAGCTGCATATATTGCGGTTAGACTCGATATTTTCGAATATTACAAAAAAAGACTTGATTTTTCAATTGAAATAAGATATAATTGCAACGTATCACTCGTTAAGGAGTAAAATTTTAAAATGAACCGTACAAAGAACCGTACAAAAAAGAATTTGATCTTCGCAATCGTCTGTGTCCTTGCGGTCATATTTTGCGAAATATTCGTATTTAACTATCAAACATTCATAACGCCGGGAAATGCACCCTTAACTCGCTTCGAATTATCAAACGCCGTTTTGACCGATTTAGAAAAGACCGACGACGGTAAATACGAAAACACCTCGGAAAGATTCTGCATTGAATTTACCGATGTCAACGTTCCGATGAAGACCATACACGTGGATCTCGATTTTTTAAGCGGCTACAACGCCGATTATTCGATAGATTTTGCCGATGATACGAACGCAAGCTACTCGGGTAGGCGGGGTCTTATCGACGGAAATATAACGGACGACTATGAAAACAGCGAATACATATACGTACAAACCTCGGGCAACGTACACAAAATCAAGATAAATTTCACCGTTTCTAAAAAAACGACCGTTCTGCTTGCGGAGGATGCGGTAGAACTGAACGCACGTATACCGATGAATTTTTCGTTTGTGCGTGTACTGCTCATTATATTTTTCATATTTCTTCTGCATTTTCTGTTCAAATGCGGCATATGCGACACAAAGCTCGGCGACTGCACCGGTATTGCCTCGGCGACAACGGCATGCATTGCCATCGTCTGTGTGCTTATCGCATTTCTGATGATCTTATCTTCCTCGTCGGGCATAAACGATTTCATAGAGCCGAAAGTAAATCAGATAAACAAAGAACTTGTAGACGCATTCGAGAACGGTCAGCTTCATTTGCTGCGTGAGGTCGAGGACGAGCTTCTCGCACTTGAAAACCCATACGACCGAAGTCAACGCAGCGGAATATCCGCCGCATGGGATCACGTAATGTACAACGGCAAATATTATTCGTACTACGGCATAGCACCCGTCATACTTCTGTTTTTGCCGTATCATCTCATAACGGGAGCGTATTTTCCTTGCAACTGGGCGGTATTTCTGTTCGGTGCATTAGGGCTTGTGTTCCTTGCACTCGCATTTAAAAAATTCGTGTATTCGCTGTTTTCGGACATTCCGTTCGGTGTTTACGTGTCGTGTCTTACGATGCTTCTCGCTGCCTGCGGCATATGGTACTGCTTCGTAACTCCCAATTTTTACGAGATCGCTCAAAATTCGGGCTTCATGTTCGTCACACTCGGAGCGTATTTGATGTTCTCATCCGGAATATTCGAGGCAGACAAAAAAATAAACAAGGTACTGCTTGCGTTTTCCTCTGCCTCCTTATCGTTTGCGGTGCTTGCCCGCCCGACCACTGCGGTTTGGTGCGTTGCGGCAGTTGTCATAATTGCTTACGGCTTCGTTACGCATTACAAGAGTATGTCGCATATTCAAAAGCTGTCGTATATGCTTTCATCACTTTTGCCGTTTGCCGCGATAGGCGGCATTCAGATGATATACAATTATCTGCGATTCGATTCGTTCTTTGATTTCGGCATTCAGTACTCGCTCACCATAAACGATTTCACACGTTCGGAATTTTCTATCAACTTAGCTCTTATAGGCTTCTACAACTTCCTGCTTGCGTTTCCCGTCATCAACACGAAATTCCCGTTTATACACGCCAACTTCTCCGACCTGGACATCAACGGCTACTACTATGTGGCAAACGACGAGGCGATAGGTATTTTCTTTCGTGCTTTGCCCGCCGTATTCATATTCTTTGCACCGTCGGTCTTCAAGACGCTCGATAAGAAAAAACGCCTTTTCCCGTCGATCATATGGCTGTTATGCACGCTGATACTGCCTTTTGCAGTTATCTTCTCGATTTGGGAAAGCGGTTACGGTGTACGCTACTGCGTCGATTTCGCATGGCAGATGCTTCTCGGGGCATTTGTTATAATGTTTTTATATCACAGAAAAAACGAGGCAAAAAGAAGAGCCGTCAATAGCTTCACATACATATCGCTCGCACTTTGTCTTGCCGTGGCACTTGCAACGACACTTGAGTATATGTCGGGTCCCGGCGGCTTCGGTCAGGTTTGCGACGCTTTGGCGGATCAGCTCGAATTCTGGCATTGACACACAGTTCGTCTCGGAACTGTGCTTACGAAAGGAATAAAACAAATGAGTACAAAGCTTTATCTCGTAGTTCCCTGTTACAACGAGGAGGAGGTTCTACCGTACACAACGGAAAAGCTCTGCGAAAAAATGAATGCTCTTATATCGTCAGGCAAAATATCGTCCGACAGCCGAATAGTTCTCGTTGACGACGGTTCAAAGGATGCAACGTGGCAGCTTATCGAAAAATATCACACCGAAAATCCGCTTTTCAGCGGTATAAAGCTTTCACGCAACAAGGGACATCAAAACGCACTTTTGGCGGGTCTTATGACCGTCAAGGACGAATGTGACGCAGCTATAAGCCTCGATGCGGATCTGCAAGACGATATAGACGCAATCGACGCTATGCTCGATAAATACGAGCAGGGCTGTGATATCGTCTACGGTGTACGAAACGACAGAAAAAAGGACACCTTTTTCAAAAAGACAACGGCACAGGGCTTTTACAGGCTGATGCGTATGATGGGAGCGGATATCATATACAACCATGCCGATTACCGTTTAATGAGCAAGCGTGCGATATGCGAGCTTGAGAATTTCAAGGAAGTCAACCTTTTCTTACGAGGTATAGTTCCGATGATAGGCTTCAAAACAGACAATGTATTCTACGCACGAGGCGAGCGTGAACACGGCGAAAGCAAATACCCGCTTAAGAAAATGATGTCGTTTGCGATAGACGGTATCACGTCGCTTTCCGTCAAGCCGATAAGAATGATATGTACACTCGGTCTTATCATTCTCGCAATAAGCTTCTTTATGCTGATCTATTCCTTCGTAAGTTATTTTTGCGGCGACGCACAGCCCGGCTGGGCATCGCTGATCACTTCTATCTGGGCAATCGGCGGACTTCAGCTGTTTGCCATAGGCGTTGTGGGCGAATACATAGGAAAGATCTATCTTGAAACGAAATCAAGACCTAAATTTATCATCGACAAATACATTTCGAAATAAAGCCGTAAACACATCGGCACCGAACGTTTTTTTCGCTCGGTGCCGATCTTAATTGCCGCAAAAAACGACAACGCCCGCCGCTTTGTTCGGCGGGCGACGTATTATTCGCATCGTATTCCGTTTATGTGAATCGATCGTTATAGGTGTCATTTTTTCAATATTCGCTTTACCGAATAATACATTCGTTTTATATTCAAGGCGAATACAAGACAGAAGATCAATGCGGAAAAAAGATAATGCCAACGTATCTCGTATATCATTATCACCGATTGTATCACTAAAAGCAGCACATTAAACAATGTTCTGCCGATATAGGTTCTGTATCTCACATATTTAAGCGAGCGATACGTCGTTATAAAATATGTTATGAGATAACTAAGCATCGTTGCGACGGCAACGCCGAACACGCCGAACGGCTTTATAAAGAACAAATTCAGTATTATATTGACTATCGCACTTGACGCCGCACAAATAAGCGAGTTTTTGCTTTCCTTTTTTACAAGGTATATTACCGAAACGAATGTTACTATTCCCGAGCAAGCCGTAGCGATTATCAAATACGGCATATATTTCCAAGACTCGTAGAAGTCGTTTTTGATAAGTACTCTTGTTATCACTTTAACGAAAAGTATCAATCCCGATGCGGCTACGAACATTATGGATTTAAAGCTTTCGAACACCTTCGAGAAAAATTTCCCCATATGCCCGCTTTTAGATTCTTCGATAAGCGACATTTGCCACGCATCGTTGAAAATACCGGTAAGCGTTACCATCAAATTCGGTATCTTATAGGACATGGCGTAAACGCCCTCCGCCGCCTCGTCCAGAACATAAAGTACGAGATACCTGTCGGAAATATTCGTTATCCACCAAAAGATCGTAGACGGGATAAGCGGACGTGCATAATTGAGCATATCCCGAACAAGTCCCTTACGCAGAACGGACACGTCGAAATCGTCTATCAACTTACAGCGAACGAACATATATATGACCGTAACGTAGTCTGCCAAAATATTCGCAAGCAAATATCCGACGACACCGAGCTTGAAAACGAGCAGAAGAAGAATATTAAATATAAGCGTTGCCGCAGTGCAGATTATCCCCTTAAACGCATATATGCGGACAAGTCCTTTTCCCCGCACATATTGAGAGCATACCTGATTTGCTCCGTACATGAATACATAGAGTCCGAGCAAAAGCAGATAGCCCGACAGCACCGTAATAAATCTCAACACACAAAGCACGAGGAAAAGATATATTACGATTCCGAACAGCAGCGTGAGTATACCCGTTGTAAATACCGCTTTTTCGTCTTTTTTGTTCCCGTATGAAAAACGGAAAACGGAATTGCATATACCCATGGTGACAAGAGGATAAAGCAGGTTAGCCGACTGTGCCACGATATCGGCTACGCCGTACTCGGCGGTCGACATGACCGAAGAGTAGAGCGGCAACAGCAAAAACACCAGCACCTTTGACGAAAAAGTGCCGATTGCCATTATGGTGGAGTTTGCTGCCAGCTTTTTATACTGATTCATTTAATATTGTGCGGTGTTTATTTGTTGTTTTCGAGATATTCGACTATTTCGGCGGGAGTTTTAAAGCCGTACGCCACTTCATCGGGTATCGAAACGTTCATTGAATCTTCCACGGTCATTATTATCGTCACAAGCGAAAGCGAGTCGGCACCCAGCTCTTCGACTATGTTCGTGTCCGGCTTGATCTCGTCGGGGTGTACATGAAGCTCTTTAGATATTATTTCCTGAATCTGTTCAAACATTTTAATTTTCCTTTCAATTATCGATCAAGGTTGATATTATTACTGAAATTAAGTCAACAAGCATTTTTATCATATGCCATTATATATCATCAAACGGTATTTTTCAATAGCAAAATGAAAATATTTTCTCATTTTTTTCCGTTTCGCATATAATTTACAATACGGGAAACCGTAATATCAAGTTTCGAAAGGTAATTATATGCAAAAAAATGTACCGCACGGCAGTTGTATGTCGCCGCTCCCTTATCCGTCACCGATAATGAAAGAAAAAGATATTCCACTTGCAAATGAATTGACCGCTCTTTTTGCGGGAAAGGGCGGCGAGTTTTCGGCGATAGCACGTTATTCATACCAGCACATAGTTCTGTCGCAGTCCTCGCCCGTCGTCGCCGACACATTGGAATGCATAGGTGTCGTTGAAATGCGTCATTTTGAACTGCTCGGAAAAATGATACACTCTCTCGGTGTCTTACCGAAATTATGCGAAAACGTCAAACGCAGACAGTACTGTTGGTCAGGCTCGTTCATAATGTACGCCGAGCGTCCCGAAAAAATTATCGCACACGATATATACGAAGAAAAAAGAGGCGTTTTACAATATAAAGCGTTTATGAAAAAATGCGGCAACGATGCGGTGAACGATGTGATCAAGCGTATTCTGCTCGACGAAGAACGGCATATAGAAATGCTCGAGCGGCTTTTGTAAGCTGCAATGCATTTCACGTCGGCATGTTCATCGGCACAGCGTACGTGGAAAACTTAACACCAAGCTCCGTGTTGAAATTGTCCACTGCCTTTATCAGCCCGATACAACCGACTTGAAACAGATCGTCCGGGGAATCGCATCGCAACATAAATCTCCTTACGACGCTAAGCACAAGCTTCAAATTTCCGTCGATCAATTCCTTGCGTGCCTGTGGATCACCGTTTTTCGTTCTTATCAACAGCTCATTTTTTTCTTTGTCCGTGAGAACCTTAAGCTTCGACGTATCAACACCGCAAATAACCACTTTATTTTTAATCATAACGCTCTCCGTTCCGCCGCCGAAGGCGGCACAAATTGTTTTCGAAAGCCCGATACGCACGATCTTGCGTTCGAACCTGATTTCACTCCGCTCGGACATTTTTGGTCGATGCTTTCCGAGCTTTCGCACTTAACGTCGAAGTGACATCTGCTTTATTATTTCCACAATATGCAAATTCTACACGTTTTTACATTGCTCGCTTGCTTTTTATCGTTTTCGACTTGTTTTTTTAAGAAATTTTGAAATTTTCACTTCATTCATTGACTATATACGCTGAAAAGTGTATAATAGACACAACCGAAAACGAACGCTTCGGTCGTTTAAGCGACTCCGGCGTCGGATACTGTTTCAAATCACTTCGAATCAATTTAAATTGCTTCGGATCACTTCAAGCTTTTGCAAGGAGGATAACGGCTGTAATGAAAAACGGTAAAGCTACGGAAACGATCACGGCATTACGCCTACCTTATGTTGTCTGCCATATGACCGCTTCGGTCGACGGAAAGGTAACGGGGGATTTCCTATTTCGCTCCGAATGTGAAAGTGCAACGGAAATTTATTATGAGATCAACCGTCAATATAAAAAGGACGGATATAACGGCTTTATTTGCGGGCGAACGACCATGGAAGAAAGCTTCGCAAGGGGGTGGTACCCCGAGCTTAGCGAGTACGCTCCCGTGACTGACAAAGCTGATCATATCCCCGAGGTGTTGTCGGGCTTTTACGCTATAGCTTTCGACCCGAAAGGAAAGCTCGGGTGGAGGAACGACCGTATAATCGATCCGGACGGCGATCCGGGATACGATAAAGCTCAGATCGTCGAGGTGCTGACGGAGCAAGCGGACAAACGGTATTTATCCTATCTTCGTCAAATGCGGATCCCGTATATCATTGCCGGAGAAAGCACGATCGACGTAGCCGCCGCACTAAATGTGCTTTGCGAAAAATTAGGTGCGGAAAAGCTGTTGCTTGAGGGCGGAAGCACCATCAACGGGTACTTTCTCAGAGCGAATTGCGTAGATGAGCTGTCACTTGTACTTTCACCGGTCATTGCCGGAGAAACAAGCAAGCCGCTTTTTGCGGATGCCGTTTTAACGGATTTCACCTTGACAAAAATAAAAAAACATAAAGACGGTGTACTTCGGCTTATCTATAAGAGATGAAACGGCAACTGTGAAGTAACGCCGCATGAGTCGCCTTGCTTTCGCATACGTTCGCCGCCCGGCAAAAAAAGCTTTGCGGATATTTCGGTCTACCGCAAAGCTTTTCATATGTACAAATACGAATATTACAAAACTTAAAGTAGGTCGTAAAGAACGTCGAACAATGTGTTTCCGAGAATGAACCCCCCGATTACTCCGCAAATCACCGATATGAGAATGCCGATGGCTGCTCCCTTTCCTGCCGAGCTTGCCTTCAACGGTGTTTTGTCCTTACAAGCCAAGTACAGTATAAAACCTACGAGCGGAAATAATATTCCCAATGCCATAAAACCCGAACTCGGTGCATCTTCCGCTGAGTTATTGCTTATACCGTCACTTGCAGCACGGCTGTTCGGCACAGCACAGCCGCAGTGCGGGCATACAACAGCTTCGTCCACCATTTCTTTACCGCAATGTGTGCAAAATTTCATAATATAATCTCCTGTTAAAAATAAAAGTACGCCGACCGAGATCGACGTACCGAAAAACGCAGATCCCAATCGTTGCTACACAAAACCGATAAAGGCAGTAAGAATGCCATGCCGTTACCAGTAGGATTTGCGTTTTTACCAAATTCAAAAGATAACGGCACGCAAAAAAGAGTATGGCACTCCGCACGGCAAAAATGCCGTGTTTGTTATTCGGTTTTGTGTAGCATATTCATTGTATCATAAATCCGTTCGCAAGTCAATAGGAATTCGTCATTTTACGATAATATTATATGTATTTAAAAAACGAGGTACAGTATGTTTTACAGGAATTTTGAAAGAATAAACGAAAAGGTTTCGCTTCTCGGCTTCGGCTGTATGCGTTTTCCGCTGAACGACGAGGGAAGAATTGACAGAGAGCAAGCGGAGAAAATGCTCGATTGTGCGGTGTCAAGCGGTGTGAATTATTTCGATACCGCATATCCGTATCACAACGGCGAGAGCGAGGAATTTATGGGAAGCTATTTGTCACACCTGCCTCGCAATTCGTATTATATCGCCACAAAGCTTCCGTGTTGGCAAGTAGAGAGTGTCGAGGACGCAAAACGTATATTCAACGAGCAATTGAAAAAGCTTAAGACCGAATATTTCGATTTTTATCTGCTTCATTCGCTCAGCGGAGCGAAATTCAAAAAAATGGTTTCGCTCGGTGTGCTTGAATTACTTGAGGCTTATCAAAAAAAAGGGCTTATAAAGCATTTGGGCTTTTCGTTTCATGACAGCTATGAGGCGTTCGAGAAGATCATAAAATACCGCAATTGGGAATTTTGCCAGCTGCAGTTGAATTATATGGATACGGACATACAAGCGGGACTTGCCGGTTACGAGCTTGCGAAAAGCATAGGCACGGCTGTTATTGTCATGGAACCTGTAAAGGGTGGTACGCTTGCACGTGTACCGGACGAGATCGAAGCATTGTTCTCCGCAAATAAAAAAGCACCCGCTGTGTGGGCGCTGAGGTGGGCGGCAAGTCTTGAAGGCGTTATGACCGTACTTTCGGGAATGTCAAGCGAAGCACAGGTCACGGAAAATTGCAAGACATTCGAGAATTTCATGCCGCTTGACGAAAATGAACTGAAAACGATCGCCGAAGCGAAAAGAATATTCCTGTCACGGGTCAAAAACGGCTGTACCGGTTGCAAATACTGTATGCCGTGTCCGAAAGGAGTGCATATACCGTCGCTGTTTTCGCTTTGGAATAAGTACGGAATGTTTGACAACAAAGAATATGTCAAAAACAGATGGATAAACGAAACCGACGAAAAAACAAAGCCGAAAAATTGTGTCGAATGCGGCAGATGCGAAAGTCTTTGTCCGCAGGGAATAAGCATAGCGGCGGATTTGAAAAAATTAAACGACGAATTCAATAAGCTTTAACCGAACGACTTGAAATATTATACGAAAAGCCTTCCCGTAACGGAAGGCTTTTTTATGGGAGGATTGTCCACGTATTATACGTATGATTCGTTCATTCAAGTATATCGTTTTCTAAAAAATCGGAAAATTCGGAAGCGGAGCGTTTAATAAAAGCGTCAACATATTCCGGTGTAAATATTTCCGATGCCGAGAGTTCGTTTTTTTCGTTCCATTCGGCGTTATACAAAAGAAATCGCTTTATGTCATTTGCTCTGAAGCTCGGGTGAGCATCGTATTCACCTTCGGGGACAGAGCATAGAGCGTCCCAAAGTCGCTTCGAATACCCCGTGTGATTGTATATATATGAGGTTGCGTGCGTTATTTGTTCACGGTAAAAGCGAAACGCAAATGTGCCGTCGGCAAAAAATACGTTTCCGAATTCGTTTTCGGTTACATTGTCCCATTTGTAATCCAAAAACAAATGAAGCAGTACGCCGAAATCAAACGGGTTATTTTTATCCGTCGCATCACGCAGTCGGCGAAGATCACCGCAACGGTCTGACGAAATGCGAAAATGCGTTACGTCCTTGATCTCCCTTATGTCAAGACAATCGGGTGCGAGGTTTCCTATCAAAAACAGCAAAGAAGCGTCATTATTATACTCAAGTGCCGTTTTTAAATGTATCATTGCCGAAGGCATAGCTTGCTCCTTATTTGATCTTTTCCCAATATGCTTTTGCACTTTGCTCCGTCTTATTGGTACCGTAATTGTAGTATTGTCTGTTGGCTACGTCCTCGGGCAGATATCTTTGAGCAACGTAATCGTTTTTATATGCGTGCGGATATTTATAGCTTGTACCGTGACCGAGCGTCGATGCCCCCTCGTAATGAGCGTCACGCAAATGCGGAGGTATGTCCTTGCCGTGGCCGGCTTTAACGTCCTCCATCGCAAGATCGAGTGCTTCGAGTGCAGTTACCGACTTCGGAGCGGTTGCTAAAGTAATAGTCGCATTCGCGAGCGGTATTCTCGCTTCCGGCAAGCCCAGCTCCATTGCCGATTCGCAACAAGCACGCACTATCGCAGCCGCCATCGGATACGCAAGACCGATATCCTCAGAGGCTATGACCTGAAGTCTGCGGCAGACCGACATAAGCTCACCCGCACAAAGCAGACGGGCGAGATAAAACACCGATGCGTCGGGGTCCGAGCCTCGTATCGATTTTTGCAGGGCCGACAGCAGATCGTAATGATCGTCACCGTCCTTTGAAAACGTGCTTATACCTCGCATCGCTTCGGGAATAAATTCGTCGGCAAGCTCCACGGTTATTTCACCGTCCGCCGCAAAATACATATGCTCGAGCAGACCCATGGAATGGCGTACATCGCCGCCGCAAAGCTTGGCAATGTATTCGAACACCTCGTCCGTACAAACGACATTTTTGCCGTTTTCGTTGTTAAGCACCGATAACGCACGTGTAAGACACGGTACGCATTCACTCGGAAGCACGGGACGAAATTCAAACACTGCGGAACGCGATATAATAGCACCGTATATGCTGAAAAACGGATTTTCGGTCGTCGATGCAATAAGCGTTATACGACCGTCCTCCATATATTCCAAAAGCGATTGCTGTTGCTTTTTGTTGAAATATTGAATTTCATCGAGATAAAGAAGTATGCCCTGCGAGCCTAAAATGCTGTTGGTCTGAGCAGTTATCTCCTTAATATCCGTCAAAGAAGCGGTCGTCGCATTCAGCTTGTATAAGGTCATGTTGGATCTTTGGGCGATTATGTTTGCGGCAGTGGTCTTACCCGTTCCGGGCGGACCGTAAAAAATCATATTGGTTATGTGGCCCGATTCCACCATGCGGCGAAGCGAGCCGTTTTTTCCGAATAATTTTTCCTGACCTGCAATGTCGTCGAATTGAGTAGGGCGAAGCCTGTCGGCAAGAGGACGAATAAGCATTGTCCTTGACCGTTCCTTTCTTAACTATTTAAGAAATTCGTATGATGTATGCAAATATTGCGAAAAACACAGTTGTCGCATTTCGGACTTCTCGAAGAACATATATCACGCCCGAAAAGCACCAGCCTGTGGCAAAACGAAGAGCTTTCCTGCGGCGGAATGACAGCCGACAGCTGTTTTTCCGTCGAAGCGGGCGATACGGGCATTCCGTTTTCGCCGCAAAGTCCCAACCTTGCCGAGATCCTTATGCAATGAGTGTCGGCGACTATTGCGGGCTTGCCGTATATATCGCCTAAAATCAGATTTGCTATCTTTCTGCCTACCCCGGGTAAGGTAAGAAGTGCTTCCATTGTGTCGGGGACGATGCCGTTGTAGTCGGAAATTATTTTTTGCGACAACTCTTTTATACTTTTTGCCTTTGTTTTGTATAAGCCACAGGAAAAAATGAGCGATTCGATTTTTTCCATATTCCCGTTTGCCATCGACGTGCAGTCGGGAAATTTTTCGAACAGTTCGACGCAGACCTCGTTTACCCGTTTGTCGGTGCATTGTGCCGATAACCTACCCATAATAAGCAATCGCCACGGGTCCGAGTTGTATTGCAATGCACATTGAGCGTCCGGGTAAAGACGCTTTAATTCGCTTACAACGTACAGTGCCTTTTCCCGCTTTATAGAGTTATCCGAAATAGTATTTTTGCTGTTTTTCATTCAGTACGTCCGTTTCCGCTCCCATTGCTTCCAGCTTTGCCCGTGCGACAAATTCATCGGTTTCTTTCGGAACGGGATACAGCCTGTGTTCGAGAGTTCCTTTCGTTTTGAGCAGATATTCAAGACTTTTTGCCTGAATGGAAAAGGACATATCCATTATTTCCGCAGGGTGACCGTTTCCCGCCGCAAGATTTACGAGCCGCCCCTCAGCAAGGAGATTCAATACACGTCCATCGGTCATTCTGTAGCCCGTGATATTCGGCTTGCGATAAAACACCTGCGTCGAAAGAGCGGTCAGTGCGTCTTTGTCTATCTCAACGTCGAAATGTCCCGAGTTTGCGAGAAGTACACCGTCTTTCATGACTTCAAAATGCTCCTTACGAATAACATCACAGCAGCCTGTCAGCGTTACGAAGATATCACCGAGCGATGCCGCACGATCCATGGTCATAACGCAAAAGCCGTCCATTCTCGCTTCCAAAGCACGCACGGGGTCGATTTCGGTCACGATAACTATGCCGCCCATGCCTCTTGCACGCATGGCAAAGCCCTTGCCGCACCAGCCGTAGCCGGCTACAACGACTGTCTTGCCTGCGATCATCAGATTCGTGCTGTTCATTATTCCGTCCAACGTCGATTGTCCCGTGCCGTAGCGATTGTCGAAAAGATGCTTGCAGTCCGCATCGTTTACATCTATCATAGTGTAATCAAGCTCGCCTCTGTTCTGACGTGCGATAAGTCTGTGAATACCCGTTGTTGTTTCCTCGCAACCGCCTATTAAATTACAGCCCAGCTCCCTGCATTCGCCGTGTAAAAGCTGAATAAGATCTCCGCCGTCGTCGATTATCAGCTCCGGTTTTTGAGCAAGCGTTGATATCAAATGCTTACGATACGTATTTTTGTCAACGCCTCTATAAGCGTTGACTTCAAATCCGTCGGCTACAAGGGCGGCGGCAATGTCGTCCTGCGTTGAAAGCGGATTACAGCCCGTAACGCATACGCTTGCACCGCCGGCACGAAGTACCTTTGCCAAATATGCGGTTTTTGCTTCTAAATGTATCGACATGGAAATTTTGATATTCTCGAACGGCTTGCGTTTTTCGAAATCGTCTTTTATTATATTAAGCACGGGCATATAATCCGCAACCCACGCTATCTTATCTCTGCCCGATTCGGCAAGAGAAACATCCTTAATTTCACTCATACTATTTCTCCGTGAGCTTATTCATCGTAATGATACCACAAAATTTGAAATAAATCAATATTTTTCGCAAATTTTTGAATGAATTTACAAAAAATATTATACTGTCCGAATAACAGAGGCAAAAAATCGAGAATCGGCAAAAAAAACGGGCTTTCAATAAAGCATATGCCCGATTGCAAGTACTTCTTTGCGTTTTTTTCCAAACGGCAAAAGCTTATCGGGTCATTCGACAAAGGTTCGTTTATTCAAAAAAAATGCCGAGGAGCGTAAGCCCCTCGGCGAATCGGACATTACATTCCGATACAAAAGTTATTTTATCAGAAATTCGTATTCTCCGCCCGAGCAGATAATGTAATTCTTGGCAGCTTTGCATTTCTTGCCCGATATTATATCGACTCTCGAAGGCGGGAAAGCGAGGTATGCCTTGGTGTTTGCCGGTACGGTAAGCTTGAGCGTGTAGCCGTTTTCGCACGCTTTCCAATTCGAAACTATCTTACCGCTTGCACTGTCATACGTTACGTTGGCATAGCCTATCGAATCGCTGAAGTACGGTTTCACCGCAAACTCTCTGAATCCGGGAGCAAGCGGCTTAATTCCGCCCATATAAGAATACATCCACTCCACAACGCTTCCGAGCGAATAGTGGTTGAACGAATTCATTCCGATGTCGCCGAAGCCGGTTTCCTTCGTATACGAATTCCATCTTTCCCAGATTGTAGTCGCACCGTTTTTAATCGAATAGCCCCACGACGGATATGTGTCGTTGAGCAAAAGTCTGTACGCTATATCGGAATAACCGTGATCGCAAAGCACGGGGAGCAGATACGAAACGCCTACAAAACCCGTGGAAAGATGATAATTCTTACGCTGTATCGTTCTTACGAGATGTGCCGCAGCCGCTTTTTCGGATTCGGCGGGAAGAAGCTTCATTTTCAATGCAAGCACATAACAGCACTGCGTATCGCCTTTTATGGTAACGTCGGGCGAAACATATTCGTCGCACCAAGCCGCACGTATACGCTCGAACATATCGGAATAATACTCGTAATCTTTATCTCTGCAAAGTATCTTAGCGCACTTTGCCATTATATATGCGTCATATGCGAAATATGCCGTTGCAAGTACGTCAAGCGGAGTTGTGTCGTCAATGGAAAGCCAATCGCCGTAGCCGTATGCGGGACGGAGAAGATCGACCGTTGTTCCGAGCAGATATTTGAAATATCTGCTCATGCTGTCATATGACTGAGCAATTATTTTCAAATCGCCGTACATGGAATAAACAATGTACGGAACTATGAACACAACATCGCCCCATGCCGCATTTCCGGAACCGACAAGATCGGGACCTTTTCCGGAATTATGGCGTATCATGGGAACTATATCGGGGACAGAGCCTGTCGGCTTTTGAGATTCACGCAGATCCTCCATGTACTTGTCGAAGAATCCGTAACAATCCATGTTGTAGCAAGCGGAACGGCAGAATATCTGCGTATCTCCCGTCCAACCGAGTCTTTCGTCACGTTGCGGGCAGTCCGTCGGTATACCTACGAAATTGCCTCGCTGTCCCCAAAGAGCATTGGAGAACAGCTTGTTTACAAGTGCGGAGCCGGTTTCCACCGTACCCGTCTGTCGACAAGCGGAATATATTACATGACCCTTGATGTCCTCTTTTTCGGGAAGATATCCGAGTCCGGTAATTTCAAGATATCTGAAGCCGTGGAATGTGAAACGAGGCTCGTATTTTTCGATCCCCCCCTTGCAAATGTACGTGTCCGTTTGCAAAGCGGAACGCAGATTTTCCGTATAAAGCGTTCCGTCGTCTTTGAGCATTTCGCCGTGACGAACGACTACCTTTGTTCCGGGTTTCGCATTTCTGATCACAACAGAGGCGTTGCCGACCATGTTCTGACCCATGTCCACTATTACCGCACCGTTTTTGTCAAAGCCTATATCTATCGGCGATAGGATCAGATTTTCTTTGACTTGCGGACCTATCGAGGCTTTAATCCTCGTCCAAGAGCATTCAAGGGGCATCGTGTTCACGGCATCGTGCCACGAAGAATCGTCAAATCCTATCTTACACCAGTTTTCATCCTCAAGCCGTGCATCGAAATATTCTCCGTTTTGATTATCGGAATAAAGTACACCGCCGCTTGAAGCCTTCCATGTCTTGTCGGTAACAACGTAGTCTACCGAACCGTCCTCGTATTCAAGTGCGAGATTCATCGTAAAGCCGACATTTTCACCGTATTGATTGCGTCCGACTGCATTGAGGTTGCTCATAAACCAGCCGTCACCGACTATCGCACCTACACAGTTTTCGCCCTCCTTGAGCTTGTCCGTGATGTCGTAGTATTGATATTGAAGCGATTTTTTGTATTCCGTCCATTCGGGTGCGAGCCTGTATGCACCCGCATCCTCGCCGTTGACATACAGCTCGTAAATGCCGAATGCACTTGCGTATGCCTTTGCGGAAACAAGTCCCTTTTGCACAGTGAAGCATTTGCGGAAATACGGTGCGGGCAAGCCGGAAACGTTTGCTTCGGGACAGTCGAGTTTCGGCAAAAATTCCGGCTGAAGCCCGATAAAGCCGCACTTCCAATCGGAAGAGTACAGCAGGCCCATAGTGAACGAGCAGATCTCGCTCTTTACCTTTTTGTCGCCCGATGCGGCATATACGGCAAAATAGTATGTCTTGCGGCTCTCAAGCTCCTTGCCCTCGTAACGTATGCACGTCGTATCTGGATCTTTGATGATTCCGCTGTCCCACATATCGGCGTTTCTGTTAGTGAGCTTTTCGGGCGATGTGGCAACGACAAGCTTGTAGTAATCGAGTTCCGATCCACCCTTGTCTTCGATCGCAAAACCGAAAACAGGGTGTGTGCTGTCAATGCAGTGTGCGAAAAGCTTGTAATGCTCCTCGTTGCACGGCATATGCTCGCACGTAAGATTTACGATTCTCATGTTATTTTTTCCTTTCATATGCAAAGCATAACAAAATTTATTATTATTTGGCAATTGAATTATTCACACATTTGCAGTATACTGTAAAATATGCTCGGTGCGAATTTACAAAATAAGCCTCCTTGCCTCTATGATAACACATATAATTTGATAAATAATGAACATTTAAGAAAAATATTGATTTTTTGTGTGAAATACATACTTGTACGCACCGATAAAACAGTCGGATGAACACTTAGTGACACCTAAAATCAAGACGTTGCATCATAGCCGACTCGCACGCCGAATAAACACTCTGTCCTGCGGTCAAATGCATTATATATTTCAAACGCCTCCTTAGTTAAATGGATATAACAAGCCCCTCCTAAGGTGTTACTCAATCGCTTGCCTTTCGGAAAAAGGCAAGCGGTGATATAAATAAAATTTCATAAATGTCCTCGTACCTCAGCAGGATAGAGGGTCCGCCTCCTAAGCGGAACGCCCCCGGTTCGAATCCGGGCGAGGACGCCACAAACAACGCCGAAAGCCTTGTAAAATCAAGGTTTTCGGCTTAATTTATTTCTGACCGAAATTTTCACTCAACGAGTGTGACACGATTTTTCATCCACTTATCTTGCCCCACTTCAATTAC
>CAZCJU010000006.1:0-44649 GCA_964498965.1 uncultured Lachnospiraceae bacterium | reverse complement strand
GTATTCCATTGGGCTTAAATCGTAAAGAGACGGGTTGATGCGTTTTTACGATACCATATCAAATAGTCATTCAGGATCGATGTTAATTGCCTCGTTCCGACTCCTTGCCAAGATCAATTATAAAACATTTCGGATAACTTACTTTGAAAAAAGTTGATGATTACCTGTCATTTTTTACTTGCATCTATGCCGGTCAACCATAACAGGAGATATCTTACAGTTATGAAACTACCCGTACAAAAAAAGCCGAAATAACTTTATTTACACACCGCTCCTTACCATTGCCGATACCGTTTATCACTCCACAGACGGAAGAGTGGTATATGAACAATTTTATAAACATCTTCTATCGCTACGAACATCCAACTTTTTACGATTATACGGACTGCAAATGTTTCTACTCGGGCATCATGGACACCGACACCTTTACATTTGACACTGCGCTGCAGTTCAATACGACCGATTTTTTCAAGAAATGTATTTGCTCTAATAAATACATCTATGCTTGGGTCGATCAGTTCTTTGTTTCCGCAACCCCTCATCACAACCGTGAACACAATATTCATCCGATTCTAATATACGGTTTTGACGAAGATCGGGAGATATATCATTGCAAATGCTTTTGTGTGGAAAGAGGCGTGTATAGTGCCGATATCGCCATGGATGAGTATTCTGCTTCCGTTTTCATGTATTATGCCATCAATGGTTGGTCGAACAACTGTCTGTACATTCCGTCAACCACATATCCAAGCGATACTGTGTCGATAACAGCTCAAAATCTCGGCGAATACACAAACGATTTTCGGTGTCCCGATATTGTTGACCCGGAGTCATGCGTGGAATTCCGCTTTGATTCGCCAACAGCCGCCGATACCTTAGTCGTTATCTAACAATATGTCGAGCGTACCTTCGGTGCTTAAAATGATGTTATGCACCTTGAAGTACTTTACGAGTGCGGGTGAAACGCTTCACCCTGTGTGAAAGTGTACCGCTCGACTATGAGTGTGTGCGGACGATTTCGTCGAAAAAATCGTAAAAGTTCAAATCCATACGCAAAATTTTCAAAAATATATTTTTCACTGTTATTACATATCCGAACACGGCAACCGATGTGGTTGCCGTGTTTTTTGCGTATTTCGAAGCATTTGTTTTCGTATTTACCGTCGTAAGTCGAAAAACGGTGCCGCAAAGCTTTACGAAAGTAAAAAAATATTAAAAGTGTAAAAAATGACGTTTATTGTTATTGACAAAAGTCGAAATGAAGTATATAATTCTATTGTATTATACTAAGTTGAAAGGTATTGATAAAATGTTTAATTCACCGATTCTGTCGCTTGAGCAGCTGTTAGGCAAGGAATACTGCGATGCCGTTTGCAATGCGGCGATATACAACGGTCTGGCGGACCGCGAGCAAGCCGCAACACTCACCGGCGAAAAAATAGATTTTTACCCGAGCGATATACAAGCACGTGACGAAGCCGCTTTGACGTTTGTCGGAAGCAATGTTATACCCGCATTCGAAAACAACAACAACGGTGCCGCAACCGACGCATTCGCCGCCGCACTTCACAAATCCGCTTCTCCCCTTTCCGCAAGGGGCTGTACGAGGATCGGCGAGGACGGCAGGTTGTATTTCATAGGTAAGAGCGAGCATTATCACTCATCTCTCGGTCATTCGTTTCCCGGCTACAAGCTTACGGCAAACGCAAAGCGACTCGGCATTCCGAATGCAACTCACAACAACACAAGAGGCTACATAACGAGATTGCTTGAACGCGAAATAATCCGTGCGGCAAACGGCGGTGTCAGTGATGACGAACTTGAACGCATACTTGCGAGC
This sequence comes from uncultured Lachnospiraceae bacterium, assembly GCA_964498965.1. GTDB lineage: Bacteria > Bacillota > Clostridia > Oscillospirales > CAG-272 > CAZCJU01. Next base: position 42,809 of record CAZCJU010000006.1, on the reverse strand, counting down.
CGCAAACACAAGGTACTGAACAGGGTGATCAACCTTGAAACAGGTTCACTCGCCGTAGAAGCGGGAGTGAAGATGATGCTTTCGAGATTTTACCGTCTTGACAACAGCTTTACCGAGCCGAAGTACAGCGGAAAAACGCCTGTATTTTTCGTAATGGCTGACATAAGCGGCGGCAAAGAAGCCAATTATCACGGAACGACCGTACTCACGCAGACATTCAGAGGGCTGTGGGGCGAGTTGTACGAAAAAATGGAACAGGCGGGAATATACAAGGTCGTTCCCGTCATGATAAACGATATCGGAGATTTCGAGAGCAAGCTCATCGAATACAACAGCGGAAATTACAAGACAGCCGGCTTTATGCATGAAATAATCCTCATGAACTACGGTGCCGTAAGGCTCACAAAGGAATTTCTCACTGCGGCGTATGATCTTTGCGAAAAATACGACACTCCCACGATGGTCGACGAGATACAGACCTGTATGTGGTACGACGGAATGTTTCTCTTCCGCCTTTGGGGGCTTAAGCCCGATTTTGCAGTTATCGGCAAGGGCTTTCCCGGTGGCGAATATCCCGCAAGCAAGTTGATAACGACAGGAGAAATGGATTCTCTTAACCTTTTCGGAGCATTGGTAACAAACGGTCAAGAGGAGCTTGCCTCGCTTTCGTACCTGATAACGATGGAGTTTTCAAAGGCAAACGGAAAAATACTTACGGAAAACGGCGATTACTTCTTTAAAAGGCTTGAAAAAATTGCGAGCGAAAACGACATAATCGAGCAAGCCGACGGTTACGGCTTCTGTGCCGGCTTGAGGTTCGCTTCGGTAGATACAGCCGCAAGATTCGCACACGTTCTCAACGATATGTGCATTGACATATCGGCTCAGCTATACAAACAGAATTGTCCGCCCGTAGTTCTCGTTAAGCCCCCGCTCATCGCAGACAGGGTGACAATAGATTTCCTTTGCGACAAGCTCGAAGCCGCCATAAAGAAAATGGGTTAAGAAAATATGTATACTATCGGAATCGACGTAGGAACCACGGGAACCAAATCGGTCGCTCTTTCCTCTGACGGGCAAATACTCGCAAGTGCGTATTACGGCTATGAAACGCTGACACTTCCCGGCGGAATAGCGGAGCAAAACGCATGCGATTGGTGGACTGCCGTAGTATATACGGTTTGCGAATGCGTAAAAAAGATCGGTACGGACTGTGCCGCAATATCACTTTCGACACAGGGTTCCACAATGTTCTGTGCCGATGAAAACCTTGAGCCTATCGGCAATGCCATAACCTGGCTTGATATGCGCAGCGAAAACGAATGTAAGCTCTTGGACGACGCACTCGGTAAAAACGGGATTTACGAGAGGACGGGCTGGAGTACGGATTCGGGTTGTGATGCGGCAAAGCTGCTGTGGATCAAAAACAACCTGCCGGATGTATTTGAACGCTCGACAAAATTTCTTTCGACCGTAGAATATATAAATTTCAAGCTTGTCGGCAAAGCTTGCATAGATCCCACGAACGCTTCCATAAGAGAGCTGTACAATATCAGAAAAATGTGCTGGGACAGAGATATTTTATCTCTTATCGGTACAGACGAAGGCAAGTTGCCCGAAGTCGTCGCTTCGGGTTCGTACATAGGTACGCTCACAAAAAGCGCCGCCGAAGCATTCGGGCTTAGCACAAATGTCAAGGTATATTGCGGAGCCCACGATCAATATTGTGCTTCAATAGGTTGCGGTGCGGTCAATGTCGGAGATATGATGTTATCCACGGGAACTTCATGGGTACTTTTGGGTATAAACGACAAATTATCGTTTACGAGTTCGAGAATAACACCCGGCATTCACCCCGTAAAGGGTGTATACGGCTCTCTCGCTTCCCTCGGAGCGGTCGGAAACGCCGTAAAATGGGTTCGCGACACATTCGGAATAGACAATTACGAGCTGTTTGACAGTGAAGCCGAAAAGCGGCTCGAATCATCAAAGGATATCATTTTCATACCCGCATTTTCCGGTGCCGGCTTTCCGGTACGTGACAGCGGTTATTCCGGGACGATAACGGGTCTGCGGCTCGGAAACGACAAGTTCGATATAGCACGTGCGGTAATGGAGGGCGTTGCTTTTCAGGTGCGTGCCGCACTTGAAAAGTATACTGCCGAGGGAATAGATATAAGTAGGCTGAAGATAATGGGGGGAGCATCACGCAGTGACATATGGTGCGATATCGTCGCACACGTTACCGGCTGCGAGATAACGAGAATGGACAACTCGGAAGCTTGTGCCGTCGGAGCGGCAATGATAGCCGCTGTCGGTTGCGGCATGGCAGACGGTTATTCTTCCCTGTCGTCGGGTTCGACTCTCATACCGAGCGACAAATCGCTTATTGAGCATTACAACGTAAAATACAAAAAGTATTTAAAAATAATGGAGGCTATGAAAAATGGTTAATTATTTTGAAAAAACGAAGCTTGACGAGGAATTCTATGACAGATTTATCCGTGACAGGCTTCCCGACACGATCGTAGATGCCCACGTACACTTTACAAAGGACGAATATAAAAAAAATTGCGTATCGGACCCCAACGACTGGTCGAATCAGTGCTTATCGAGCATGGAGATCGAAGACTTCAATCATTACACGTCTGTTCTTTACGACAGTAAGAAAGTCATTCCGAACGCAGTACCCGCCGTTACAAAGGGACTTGATGTTCACGGAAACAACGCATACATCGCAAAAATACGCGACAACGGAGATGCCGGCTGGGCTCACATGATGCTCGACCCCAGATGGAGCGGTGAGGAAACGGAAGAGGAATTCGAAAAATTCAAATTCGACGGCTACAAACCGTATCCGGATTTTGTCACCTGCAAGCAGGGCGGCATCATTCCCCTTTTCGAATTTGTTACTCACGATCAGCTTGCGGTTCTGAACAAATACAAGGGTTCGATGATAATACATCTTCCCCGCCCCGACCGTTTTGCCGACGACGACAACATAAAAGAACTTCTCACTGTACGTGAAAAATATCCGGAAATACGTCTTATCGTGGCACATTGCGGACGTTCTTACGCTATAGAATGGCTCAAGCTCGCTCATGAAAAGCTCGGCGACAGAATAGAGAATTTCTATTACGACCTTGCCGCAGTGCTTAATCCCGAGGTGCTTGATTATATGTTCACATATGTACCTCACGACAAGATAATGTACGGTACGGATCTGCCCATATTCTTATGGCACGGCAGAAGAAAGTGGACAAGCACGAAATATTTCAATTTATTGCGTGAAAACTTCCCGTTCAACAAGCACCCGGAGGGTGCGGAGATCGAATCGCAATACACGTTCTTCCTTTACGAGCAACTCAAAAACATTCTCGACACAACGTATAAGTTCGGCGGAAAACAGCTTACCGAGGACGTTTTTCGGAACAACGCTTTTAAAATATTGGGCAGACACTGAACAAGAAAGGTAATAATCGAAAATGAAAAAAGCAAGGATCGGATTGCTCCCACTTTACATAAAGCTTTATGACGACAACTGTGCGCCGATACGCCGTCAAACGTGCGAAAAAATCTACGCCCACGTTGCCGAAGTGCTTGAGACCAACGGTTTGGAGGTCGTTACCGCACCCGTTTGTCGTCTGCACGACGAATTCAAAGCGGCGGTCGAAAACTTTGAACGTGCCGATGTCGATGCACTGGTAACACTTCATTTGGCTTATTCTCCCTCGCTTGAATCCGCACAAATACTCGCCAAGACCTCGCTTCCCATTATAGTATTCGACACCACACCCGATTACGAATTCAACTACAACACGGACAGTGCGAGAATAGCATACAATCACGGCATACACGGTGTGCAGGATATGTGCAATCTTCTTCGCCGCAACAAAAAGCCCTATGTGATATGTGCCGGACACATCGAGCATTCGAACGTTACCGAACGTGTTTGCATTGCGGCGGCGGCGGCAAAAATGGCTAAGAAAATGAGCCGTGCCAAGGTCGGTATCGCCGTTAAGCCCTTTGAGGGTATGGGTGACTTTGCCGTTCCGTACGATACACTGAAAAGCACCATCGGCATGGAGGTAACCGAGCTTGATCCGTTCGATATGCCGCCCGTATCGGACGATGAGATCAAGGAAGAATTTGAAAAAGATTGCAAAAAATACAACATGGCGAATGTTACCTACGAGCAGTACAAAGGTCCTCACCGTGTTGCACTTTCGATAAGAAAATGGCTCAAGGACAATTCACTTGATGCATTCACAATGAACTTTCTTTCCACCAAAGCGAATACAGGCTACGATTACATTCCGTTTACAGAAGCGTGCAAGCAAATGGAGAACGGAATCGGCTACGCAGGCGAGGGTGACGTTTTGACGGCGGCTTTCGTCGCTTCCCTTATGACCGTTTACGACGAAACAACATTTGCGGAAATGTTTTGTCCGGACTGGGCGGGCAATACCGTCTACGTTTCGCATATGGGTGAATATAATCCGAAATGCTCCGTCGGCACACCGAGATTTAAGGTAAACAGCTTCACATACACCGATGCAGGCGAGCCGTGTGTGTTTTACGCTCCGCTGAAGCCCGGAAAAGCGTTATTCGCCTGTCTTGCTCCGCAAGCCGACGACAAATATTCACTGATCCTTTCCGACATAGAAATGCTCGAAACTCCCATCGGCACAACTTACGATAACGAGGTCAGCGGTTGGTTCAAGCCTCATACACGCACCGACGAATTTCTCGAGGAATACAGCCGTCAGGGCGGTATACACCACGCTTCTGTCATATACGGAGGCGATGCCGAGGTATTAAAAGCATTCGCGACGTTTATGGGTTGGTCATGCGTCGTAATTTAACAAAAAGCTCCTCACGCTTGAATAAAGGTGCATTGCGTGTCAATAATCCGATAAAGTCCGAAATCGGCAATTAATTATCGCAAAACATATTGACAAATTTCCTTTTTTGATATATACTGATAATAGTAATTAATATCAATAAGGAGAATTTCGGAATGGCGGTAAAGCGACACACCATTCAAAAGACCTTGACCTACAGGGCGGTATGCGAGCTTGCAGATCACCCGAGTGCCGAGGAAGTGTACGACAAAGTGCGATGTGAATGTCCGAGCATATCTCTCGGTACGATATACAGAAACCTCAACGCACTGTGCGAGGACGGCTTATTGTTGCATATAAAGCTGCCGAACGCCGCCGATAGATACGACCACAACGTATTTTCGCACCGTCACGTTTCGTGTAAGCTGTGCGGTTGCGTGTCGGATATATTGACGGAATACGATGCGGCACTCGACGAGCTGGCACAGGTACAATCGGGCTTTTTCGAAATAACGCACGACACGATATTTACGGGAATATGCCCAAGATGCAATAAGAAAAAGGAAAGGAAGAAAAAGCAATGAATATCAAAGGTTCGAAAACCGAAGCCAATCTTATCGCCGCTTTTTCGGGCGAAAGTGAAGCGAGAAGCAAATACACATATTTCGCAAGCAAGGCGAAAAAGGAGGGCTACGAGCAAATAGCCGCTATTTTCTTCGAAACTGCCGAAAACGAAAAAGAGCATGCCAAATTGTGGTTCAAGCTGTTAAATGACGGAATAGGCTCTACGGAGGAAAACCTCGTCGCCGCCGCTTCAGGCGAAAATTACGAGTGGACGGAAATGTACGCTAACTTTGCAAAGGAAGCGGACGAAGAAGGCTTTACGGAGATCGCAAAACTTTTCAGAGGCGTACAGGCCGTTGAAAAGGAGCATGAGAACAGATATCTCAAGCTTCTCGAGAATCTCAAAGCCGATAAGGTATTTATAAAGGACGACATCGTCATTTGGAAATGCCGTAACTGCGGTCATGTTCACATCGGTAAGGACGCACCCGAGCTTTGCCCCGTATGTGCTCACCCGAAAGCATATTTTGAATTGAAGTCCGACAATTATTGATTCAATGCAAAAAAGCTTACCCGCCCGTGTGGTAAGCTTTTTTACGTTTGAGATGAATTTTTTATTTGGCGGAATGCTTTTTCGAAATGATCATGATTGCGACAACGACACCTACGACTATTACCGCAACAGCCGCTATTACTGCAGCCGTGGAACGCATAACTACCTATGCTTGTTACGCTATTAGGTATCGTTATGTTTGTCAAGCTGTTGAAACCACCAAACATAGAATAGCCTATGCTCGTTATTCCCGGATAAATTATAACGGTTTTGATATTGTTATAAACACCAAACCCAATAATATCGCTAAATTTTCGGGTTATTTCTCCGTTACCCGATATTGCAAGTATACCCCACCGTCTAACAGAGTATATGTCGTATTCAGTCCGCAACTACCGGAAAAAGAGTCCACGAAATCAGTGCCGTCAGGTATATCATTTCTATGTCGGACATCATACGTATACCGTCATATCCGCACGAACTCGTTGTTGCCGCCGAGGCGATGAGCGGCAAGGCGACGAGCAGTAATACGATACTCATTACCGACGCTATAATTCTTTTGATCTTTTTCATGTTGATCTCTCCTTTAGAGTTGTTTTTACCCGTTCCGATACATATAACATGATTGGCATTATGTTGTATTCGGAATCTCGTATTGAACGTATTGTAGCACAATCGGATAAAAAAATCGATATTTATTTCAAAGTTTTTTATTCTTTTGTACGAATATCGGCAAAAAGCATAAGTCGATCTCGATATTTTGCTTCGGATCGACCTTATATATTTAATGTATCGCTTGTTTGGAAAGTCCCGTGCCGATTTTTTCGACATTTGACCTTGCCGAGGTTGCTTCGATTATTTTTTTCCTGATTTTTTCAAATTCATCGGGGACAGCCGACACGGTATATCTCACGTTTGAGGAATAATCGACGCTCTCGACCGCACATTCAAGCTGTGACAGTTCATATTTCACCTTTTCGTTATCGGAAAACGAGCAGATGACATCAAATTTAACGACATCACGTAAAACGACCGGGTGTGCTTCCGCTATTGCATCTGCGGCACTTTTCGTATAAGCACGTGCCAATCCGCCCGTACCGAGTAATATTCCTCCGAAATACCGCGTAACCACCACAGCGACGTTGACAAGCTCGTTTTTTTTCAACACCTCAAGTACCGGAATACCCGCACTTCCTTTCGGCTCTCCGTCATCGCTGAAGCGTGTAATATTATTTTCCGCAACGATATACGCATAAACGTTATGTCGTGCGTCGGGATATTTTTTCCTTATTTCGTTTATGAATCGCACAGCTTCTTCGTCGGAGCAGACCGGTGCGGCATTTCCGATAAATTCCGACTTTTTTTCGGTGAAGCGTGTTTCGCCACGTTGTTCGACGGTAATATAGCTCACGTTTTTTCACCCTTTATCATTTTTTCGGCAATTCCCTTTGCACGTTTATCCACCGTTGCGATCACCACCGTTTCGTCGGAACCGTATTCGCAGGAAAGTACATCGGCATTTTTATAGAGCCAGCTCAGCACATTGCCTTTATCGTGGGGGATCCTGAATTCTTCTCTCGTTTTACCCAGTGTACTTATATCTTCGAGAATTTCAACGAGCTTATCCATGCCTTCGCCCGTTTTCGCACTTACAAACACCTCGGTGTCCTCGGGGTGGATATTTTTTCTTATCGGCGGCATAAAGGCTTCGCATCTTATATCCGATTTATTATAAACGGATATTATCGGTTTATCGCCGGCTCCCAATTCTTCTATAAGCTTCAAAGCGACCGTGATCTGATTTCCGCATTCCTTATCCGACGTATCTGCGACGAGCATTATCGCATCTGCGAAGCACACCTCTTCAAATGTCGATTTAAACGCTTTTATAAGGTGGTGCGGAAGATTTCTTATAAATCCGACGGTATCCGTCAGCAGTATTTCCCTGCCCGACGGGAGTTCGAATTTTCTCGTTGTCGGATCGAGTGTAGCAAACAATTTATTCTCGGCGAGTATTCCCGCCGAAGTCAAGTAGTTTAATATAGTCGACTTGCCGGCGTTGGTATATCCGGCTAACGCTATTTTGAACAATCCGGAGCGTTCTCTTTGTCTTCTCATTGTAAGTCTGTTGCGTTCAAGCTGTTCACACTGTTGTTCGAGGGCGGCGATTCGACGTTTAACGTGCCGCCTGTCGCTTTCGAGTTTAGTTTCGCCCGGTCCTCGAGTTCCGATTCCTCCTCCGAGCCTTGACAGCTCGACTCCCTTTCCCGTCAGCCGAGGCAATGTATATTTCAGCTGTGCCAGCTCGACCTGTAGCTTACCCTCTCCGCTCACCGCATGGAGTGCAAATATATCGAGTATGAGCATAGAACGGTCAATGACACGAACGTCGTCAAGCTCATCCTCGAGATTTTTTATCTGTGACGGTGACAGCTCCATATCGAAAACAACAAGGCGTACATCGTTGTTTTTGCATATTTCATTCAATTCCGCAACTTTGCCGGAGCCTATTGCGGTCGCAACGTCCACACTGTCCTTTTCCTGCGTAAAATACGCAAAAAAGTTTCCCTGTGCGGTATCAAGCAAAAGTCTTAATTCATTCAAGCTTGCTTCGGCATCGGCGGGATCGCTTCCCTTAATGAACACCGATGCCAAAATTGTTTTTACCTGTTCGTTCCTTTTGAACAGTTCCGTTTCCTTTTGCATATATCTCCTAAATAAAACGACAAAACGGGTACGCACACAGCGTACCCGTCGGGTGATTCAATAACAGACCGTGCAGTGACTTATTTGCCGCTCGCACTTAAACGCTTCTTGAATTTATCTACACGTCCGCCCGCATCGACAAACTTCTGCTTGCCCGTGAAGAACGGATGGCACTTAGAGCATATTTCCACACGAAGCTCGTCTTTCGTTGATCGTGTAACGACTGTTTCGCCGCAAGCACACTTTATAGTGCATTCCTTGTAATCGGGATGTATTCCTTCCTTCATGATTTTCACCTCTTTCATACTCAATCATACGCAACGTGTATTTTATCACATTTTATCTCATTTTGCAATAGATGAGTCAAATTATTTTTTTAACATTTCTTTAACTTTGTGTTAAAACGTCGTTTTTGCGACATCTGTCGCACCGTTTTACCAATAAATATATCCTCAATGCTTATCGCACATTTAATTCTGCACTGCTGTATGTTAATATATTTATTACGAAACGAGTTCGTTATTTCGCATATTCGATCGCACGGCTCTCTCTTATGAGATTTACCCTGATCTGACCGGGATATTCCATTTCGGATTCGATCCTTTTGACGATATCGCGGGCAACGACTATCATTTTTTCGTCGTTTATCTCTTCGGGCTTAACCATTATGCGTATTTCGCGTCCTGCCTGTACGGCATAAGACTTATCAACTCCGGGAAAACTCTTTGCGATATCTTCGAGTTTCTGGAGTCTTTTGATATAGTTTTCGAGATCTTCCCGTCTTGCACCGGGACGTGCCGCCGAAATCGCATCGGCAGCCTGAACAAGTACCGCGATGACCGTTTGCGGCATCACATCGCCGTGATGTGCCTCTATCGCATGAACGACCTCTCTGTTTTCCTTGTACTTTTTGGCTATGTCTACACCGAGCTGTATATGCGAACCCTCGCACTCCTGTGTGACCGCCTTACCGATATCATGCAAAAGACCGGCACGTTTCGCCATAGTAGCGTCTATGCCAAGCTCCGATGCCATCATACCGCACAGATATGCTACCTCCATTGAGTGGTCGAGAACGTTTTGTCCGTAACTCGTGCGATATCTCAAGCGTCCGAGCAGTTTTACAAGCTCACCGTTCAAGCCGTGGATCCCCGTTTCGAACATGGCTCTCTCGCCCGCTTGTTTGATCGTCGCATCGACCTCACGCTTTGCACGCTCCACGGTTTCCTCTATACGCGTCGGGTGTATACGTCCGTCGGATATAAGTTTTTCAAGCGTGATACGTGCGATCTCGCGACGCACCGGGTCAAAGCTGGAAAGCGTTATGGCTTCGGGTGTATCGTCTATTATAAGATCCACTCCCGTAAGCGTTTCTATCGCTCTTATATTTCTACCCTCTCTGCCGATAATTCTACCCTTCATTTCGTCATTGGGCAGGCTGACGACGGACACCGTCGATTCGGCAACATGGTCTGCGGCACATCTTTGAATAGCAAGAGAAATGATATTTCTCGCTTTATTCTCCGCTTCGTCCTTAAACTCCGTTTCAAGCTCTCTGAGCTTAAGTGCCTGTTCGTGGCGGACCTCGTCCTCAAGCCTTGCGATAAGCTCGTTTTTTGCTTCCTCGCTCGTAAAGCCCGATATCGTTTCGAGAAGTGTCAGCTCCTGAGCTTTAAGTTTCTCTATCTCCTCGGTCAATTCCGAATTGTCTTTGATCTTTTTGGCAAGTATCTCTTCTTTTTTTTCAAGAGCCTCGTGCTTTCTCTCAAGTGCCTCTTCCTTTGCCAAGGCACGTGTTTCAAGACGGGATACCTCTCTGCGGCGATCCTTGATCTCTCTCTCGGATTCGGTTTTAGAACGAAGTATTTCTTCCTTTGCTTCTATCAAAGCTTCCTTTTTTTTCGATTCGGCAAGCTTTACGCCGTCGTCTATAATTTGTTTTGCCTTAAGCTCTGCCGAGCCTATTTCCTTTTCGCCGATCTTTTTACGGTAAGTTATACCGAGCGGTATACCTATTCCGAAACCTGCCAAAAGGGCTGCGGCAATACAAACGATTGCTATTGTAATATCCATAAAGCACCTCCTTTTCAGAATATTTATTTTTAAAAGAACAATTTAATATATCGAAAACGTGATATACCTATTTATTTTATATTACTCTTAAGAATTTGTCAAGTGGGTTTATGTTAAAAACGACGATTTTTAAAATGTAATTTTGGTTGTTTATAAAATGTTTACATTTTAATCAAATTTATGTGGGAATGTTATTACGGCTGTTCCCTCATGCGTTTTATAGTTTTCCTTAACCCCGAGTTTTTCCATCCAGCCTCTCGTTTCGATCGTTTTGAAAACGTGGGTATTATATCCACGTCCCGCATCGTTGTTCCAAAGCCAAAGCGGCGTTGTCCACAAGCACGCTTTAGGCTCGACTTCTTTATAAAATTCTTCGGTCACGCCGTTTTGTCCGTGATGTGCCATTTGAACAAAGTCCGCTTTAAGCTCTCCGTGCGTATATTTTTCGAGCATTTCATTGCCGGCTTCGATCCCCGTATCTCCCAAAAACAGCACCTTTTGCGAGGACATATTGAGCATATAAACGACCGAGCTGTTATTCATAACATTATTCGCATATTGCGTTTCGGGTGTTCTCAAGACTTCGAAATAAGCATCTCCGAGTTCTATTTTGTCACCCGTTTTTACGATATGAAGCTTATCGAGCGAGGTGAATTTTTTAGTCGCTTCGAGAAAGTCTGCTCCCTTAAATTCATACGCTTCGTAGCAATGTCTTATCGAAAAATCGAAATCACCGAAATTGTAATAAAAGTCCTTCACTTCAAGCTTATCGGCATGATTTTTCATTATTTCGATAACACTGCACATATGGTCGTGATGTGCGTGTGTAAACATCCATTTGCTTACCACCGGCTTGTTTCCGTCGGAAAGCTCATACAAAAAATCAAGCAACGAAGTGGCATCGTTTACCGTTCCGCCGTCGATCACGGCGATCTCTCCTTTCGACATAATGACATAAGACATCATTTGCGAAAATGAATTTTCCTTAAGTTGACATACAATATTATCCTGTCGCATATAAAGCTCCTTTTTTCTTTTCAAAAAATTTGTTCGGCCTTTTGCCTGACGTTCCCGCATTACGGCGGGTACGATATTGTATTATATATTATACATTATACGTTTTCGAATTTCAATACCTATTGAGAATTTTCTTCGGATTTTTTTCGCAAGCCGCCGATATTTGTGATTATTAAGTGAAAAAATTGATTTTTGTTTGAAATTAATCAAATAGCACTTGACAAAACAAAAAAATTATTGTACACTATTGTTAGTTATCAAACAAGTATAATTTATGAGGTAAAAAAATGAATCACGATACGCAAAACAAAAACGATTTCGACAGTGTTGAAGAGCTTATAGGGCATATCAGCGATGTTGTAAAGCTTTGCCAAGCAAGGTCGAGAAGCGACAACGGCAAACTCGGAATCAAATCGGCATACCGTCCTCTGGTTACCGCTCTTGTCAACGAGCATGGCGAATCACAGCTTTCGCTTGTTAAAATAACCGGGCTTCAGCCCCCCACGGTCAGCATAACGCTCCGTCTTATGGAAGCGAGCGGATACGTTGTTCGCAAGATCGACGAATTCGATTTGAGAAGGACTCACGTTTACATAACCGATGAAGGACGTGAGCTTGCGGAACGTATAGAAGCTTCCAACACGAAAATGCGTAACGATATGCTCAACGGTCTTACCGATGAGGAATGCGAAACGCTCAAGGCTCTGATCATAAAGCTCAAGAACAATCTCGAAGCAACAAAGGACTGAGTTTTTCGGCAATAACATGAAGCTCGCAAAATATTTGAAGCCTTATTGGCTTTTCGCTATCCTCTCCCCGCTCACGATGCTGGGAGAGGTGTTTGCGGATCTGCAACAGCCTAAGCTTATGCAACAGATCATCGACGAGGGCATAATGCAGCTCGATTTATCTGTCATTCTGCAAAAGGGTGTCGCAATGATACTGCTCGTACTCGTCGGCGGCATTTGCGGACTTGCCTCCGCCGCATTCGCTTCTGCCGCCTCGCAGGGCTTTGCCACAGATCTTCGGTGTGATGTTTTTTCCAAAATAATGAGCTTTTCTCCGTCGCAGACGGACAGCTTTACAACCGGTTCGTTGATAACGAGAACGACAAACGACGTAAGTGCGACACAGGATTTTGTGTCAATGGCTATACGAATGTTCGTTAGGTCGTTCTTCCTCTTTTTCGGGGGTGTCGTAATGACGCTCGGCTACGGCTATGAATACGGGCTTGTCATTCTTGCCGCCATGCCGTTTCAGATCGTAGCACTTTGGCTCATTTTGTCAAAAGCCGGTCCTCTTTACAAATCCGTCCAGAAAAAACTCGATAGGCTCAATTCCATAGTCGGAGAAAACGTGTCGGGTACAAGAGTCGTCAAGGCATATGTTCGGGAAAATTCGGAATCGGTCAGATTCAACGGTGCAAACGATGATCTCATGATGACGACCTACAAGGTGCAAAAGATCAATTCCCTGCTCACTCCCTTACTTATGATAGTGCAAAATTTCGCAACGATCGCCATACTGTACATAGGCGGCAAAAGCGTAAGTCCGGACGGAATGCAGCCCGGCATGGTCATGGCGGCGGTCACATATTCCTCGCAGATACTTATGTCGATGATGATGGTTGCGGGAATGTTTCAGTCCGTGACGCGGGCAAAGGTATCGAGTGCAAGAATTTGCGAGGTACTCGAAACCGAACCGGAAATAAAAAATGGGGAGATCACCGAGCCGTTTAAGCACGGCGGTGTATGCTTCAAAAACGTTTCGTTCAAATACGAAGGCTCGCCTGCGGATATTTTGAAAAATATCAACATCGATATCAAGCCGGGAGAGCATATTGCCGTAATGGGCATGACCGGTTGCGGAAAGTCGACGCTCGTTTCGCTCATTCCACGTTTCTACGACGCTTGTGAAGGCACGATAGAGATAGACGGTATCGACGTGAAGAACTATTCGTTGAATGCGTTAAGGGGCAATATAGCATTTGCACTCCAAAAATCCGAGCTGTTTTCGGGTACTGTTGCCGAAAACATCAGATACGGCAATCCTTCGGCGACGGACGAGGACGTACAAAGAGCGGCACGAATCGCTCAAGCCGACACATTTATCCGTTCATTCAAGGACGGATACGATACCATGATAAGCGAAAAAGGCACTTCGCTTTCGGGCGGGCAAAAGCAACGTATAGCCATAGCTCGTGCGATAGTAAACGATCCCAAGATAATTATTTTCGACGACAGCACATCGGCTCTCGACTTGAAAACCGAAAAAGCCGTTCGGGATGCACTGCGTGAAAATCTCAAAGATTCAACCGTTATCACCGTTGCACAGAGAATAGCGAGCGTCATAAGCGAGGACAGGATATTTATTCTCGAAAACGGCACGGTGACCGACAGCGGCACACACGCTCAGTTGCTTGAAACGAGTGCGGTATACCGCGATATTTACGATTCGCAAATGAAAAAGGGGGCTGAATTATGAACAACGGAAGAATGCCTCCGAAAAATATGATGCCGCCGGACGGGAAATTCCCGAAGCAAAGACCCGGTGACAAAGGCGACGACATAAGCGATGAAGAGCTTAAACAGCTTGATGCCGCACGTGCCTCAAACAGGGGACCCGGCGGCAGAGGTCCGAGAGGTCAGATGTTTTCCGAAAAGCCGAAAAACGCAAAAGCAACGCTTTTAAGGCTGATGAAATACATCGGTTCGAGCAAATACGTGCTGATTCTGCTTGTGGTTATAATGATATGCACGACCTTGCTCAATTTAGCCGGCCCGACGCTTCAGGGTAAAGCCATAAACGCCATGCAACATCAGGACGAGAACGGAAATTTCGTGGTAGATGTCGATATGGACGAGCTTATCGGTGTATTGACGATAATGGTGGCAGTTTATGCGGCAAGCTCGATCCTGTCGTATTTTCAGGGCATATTGTCGTCCAAGCTATCGCAAAAAACGGTTCGTTCGCTACGTAGCGATCTGTTCGAGCATCTTGTCAAGCTCCCGGTAAAATTCACCGACACGCACGCACACGGCGACATTATCAGTCGTATGACGAACGATGCCGAAAACGTATCGAACACGATATCGCAATCCATAGGCTCGCTCATTTCCTCGGTACTTACGCTCATCGGGTCGGCGATCTTAATGCTGTGTATCAGTCCGATACTGACCTTGGCGGCGATGATAACCATACCGCTAACGATACTTGTATCGACGAAGCTTTCGAAGTTTATGCGTAAATATTTCGTGCTTCAGCAACGGCTTATAGGCAAGATAAACAGCAACGTTGAGGAAAACGTATCGTCATTCAAAACGGTCACTGCGTTTTGCCGTCAGGCTCAAGCCGAGGAGCAATTCAGAGCGGACGCTTCCGAACTGAAAAAGACGGGAATAAAAGCACAGATCTTCGGCGGAATAATGGGACCGCTGATGAACATTATAAACAACTTAGGTTACCTGATACTCGTCATTGCCGGTGCATTTCTCGTCATGAAAGGCGAATTTTCGATTGGCTTTATAACCGTTGCCGCAATAACGGTCGGCGACATACAATCATTTACGCAATATTCAAAGCAATTTACCCGACCTATAAACGAGATCGCAAACCAGTACACGTCTATCCTCACGGCAATCGCCGGTGCGGAGCGTATATTCGAGATAATCGACTCCGATGCGGAGATCGACGAGGGTACATGCGAGTTTGACCTTGCCGACTTCAAAGGAAACATTTCGTTCAGGCACGTAAATTTTTCTTACAAAGAGAATGAGCCTGTATTAAAGGATTTTAACCTTGAAGTAAAGGCGGGACAAAAGATAGCTATTGTCGGTGCGACAGGAAGCGGAAAAACGACTATAGTAAATTTGCTTCTTCGTTTCTACGACCAGCAGCAGGGCGATATCCTTATAGACGGGGTAAATATAAGGGAGTACAAAAAAAGCTCACTTCGTCGTTGCATTGCCATAGTTTTGCAGGACACGGTGCTTTTCTCCGCATCTATATCGGATAATATCCGTTTCGGTAGACTTGAGGCAACAGACGAAGATATCGTTCGTGCCGCACATACGGCTAATGCGGCATCGTTCATCGAAAAACTGCCCGAAAAATACGACACAGAGCTTTCCGAATCCGGTGACAATCTTTCATCGGGTCAGCGTCAGTTGCTTTCCATATCGCGTGCCGTGCTTGCCGATCCGAAGATACTTATTCTCGACGAGGCGACATCAAGCGTTGACACGAGAACGGAAATGAACATTCAAAGGGCGATGATAGAGCTTATGCGGCAAAGAACGAGCCTTATAATCGCTCACCGTCTTTCCACCATAAGAGATTCGGACATTATCATAGTTCTCGACAACGGTCGGATCTGCGAAAGCGGAAGTCACGAGGAGCTTCTTTCAGCCGGCGGAAAATACAGCGAGCTGTACAAAACACAATTTTCCGGCGTTGCGACTTAAGTCCGCCGAAATCACAAATTTCAGCCTTCCGAATATACTGTTTCAAAGTATATTCGGAGGTTTTTTATGGATAGCAATTATAAAAACAGGCCGACCGACGGTCACGGCATGACCGACTCCTTCGGCAGACCTATAACTAACGACACAAGCTCGCTGACCGTCGGTGAAAACGGTCCGGGGCTTATCGAGGACATTCATTTTATCGACAAGCTGTCGCATTTCGACCGAGAACGCATACCGGAGCGTGTTGTACACGCAAAAGGTGCCGGTGCTTTCGGAAGCTTCAAGCTGTATCAAAGTATGTGCAAGTACACCACGGCGGATTTTTTGCAATCGCCTTACAGGCTGACAAAGGTATTCGTGCGTTTTTCGACCGTCATAGGCGGTCGAGGCAGTGCCGACACATCGCGCGATCCGAGAGGATTTGCGGTAAAATTTTACACTAATCAGGGAATCTACGACATAGTCGGAAACAATCTGCCAGTATTCTTTATAAGAGATGCGATAAAATTCCCCGACGTGATCCATTCTCTGAAGCCGTCGCCGGATTCCAACTTGCGTATTCCGCAACGGTTTTGGGACTTCATTTCCCTTTCGCCCGAATCGACTCACATGATAACATGGCTTTATTCCGATAGAGGCACGATCAAGGATTACAGGCGTATGGACGGATTCGGCGTAAACACGTATATATGGGTAAACTCCAAGTCGCAACGCTTTTTCGTAAAATATCATTGGAAAACTCAGCAGGGCATCGAAACCATCGACCGCTACGAAGCCGAACGGCTTGCAGGCACCGATCCGGACATTGCCACAAGACTTTTGCATGACGCTATAGAAAAGGGCGATTATCCGAAATATGAGCTTTGCGTTCAAATAATGACACCCGAGCAGGCAACACAGTTGCCTTTTGACGTGCTTGACGACACAAAAACGTGGGACGAGGAGCAATTTCCGCTTATCAAGGTGGGCATGATGACGCTCGATAAAAATCCGCAGAGCTTTTTCGCACAGGTAGAGCAAGCTGCGTTTTGTCCCGCCAATATCGTTCCCGGAATTGAGTTATCCGACGATAAAATGCTCCAGGGCAGGTCGTTTTCGTATCTTGACACCCAACGTTACCGCCTCGGTACCAATTTCGCCGCCTTACCTGTAAACCGATCGATATCCCCCGTTGACAATAACCAGCGTGACGGTGCGATGACGTACGAATTCAACCCGTCGCCGATCAACTATTACCCGAATAGTCTTGCCGATGATCGTCCCCGCCCGTTCGATATTTTCGTTCCGAAGCCCGCATTCGTCGAAGGATATGTTCAACGAAAGGTGATCTCGAACACCGACGATTTTTCGCAAGCGGGAAAAAGATACGACGGCATGAGCGAGGAGGAAAAAAACGCACTTTGCTCCAACATCGCCGTCGAGCTGAAGGAATGCCGAGGGGATATAATCAAGAGGGTACTTGCAAACTTCTCGAAAGCCTCTCCCGATTTTGCTCACAGGGTAAGCAAGGAAATGCGAAAATAATGAGTTTTAGTGAATAAATTTTCATTTGTGAATATCATTTTACATTTTATACATTGATTTTTAATCAAATATGTGATACAATACAGAAAAAATGAAAGGCAACAAGTCAAAATGAGAAACGTATTTTTCGCAGAATATTATTTTTACTTTATCTTCACAAAAGGATAAGGTTTAATTATGCTGCGATAAACACGGAATTATGTGTATACACCCTGCGGTATAATTTACCGTGGGGTTTTTCGATTTAATAAGGACTTGCTCCGCCTAAAACATCTCGCTCGAGCGAAAGAAAGAGGAAAAAATGATTGTAATAGTAAAGCATGAGGCATCTCGGTCACAATTAAATCAGCTTGAGGCATGGCTTAGTTCGATAGGAATAGCCGTGCATGAAAGCTTCGGTGCATACGAAACCGTACTTGGCCTTGTAGGTGACACAAGCCACGTTGACATCGATCTGCTCAGTAGCTTGGATATAGTAAAAAAAGTCACACGCGTATCCGAGCCGTACAAAAACGCAAATCGCAAATTTCACCCCGACGACACGGTTATAGATATAAACGGCGTAAAAATCGGCGGCGGTAATTTTCTTCTTATCGCAGGTCCCTGCTCGGTCGAAAGCGAGGAACAGATAATCACCGTTGCAAAAGAAGTAAAGGCAGCCGGTGCGGGAATTCTCAGAGGCGGTGCATTCAAGCCCCGCACCTCCCCGTACGCTTTTCAGGGCTTGCGAGGCGAGGGACTTCGCCTTTTGGCAGAAGCCAAAAAGCAGGTAAATATACCGATAGTCACGGAGATCATGGACATATCGACGATAGATCTTTTTGCCGATGTTGATATTATTCAGGTCGGTGCGAGAAATATGCAAAACTACGAGCTGTTAAAAGAATTGGGACACAGCAAAAAACCCGTTTTACTCAAAAGAGGTCTTGCAAACACCATGCAGGAGCTGTTAATGAGTGCCGAATACATCATGGCAGGTGGCAATGAAAACATCATTCTCTGTGAGAGGGGAATACGGACATTTGAGCAATACACGAGGAACACATTCGACATTTCGGCAATTCCAATGTTGAAGGAGCTTTCGCATCTTCCCGTAATAGCCGATCCGAGCCACGCTTCCGGAATCGCACGTCTTGTCGAACCCATGGCGGCGGCATCTGCGGCGGCGGGAGTCGACGGGATCATGATCGAAGTTCATGACGACCCCGAACACGCACTTTGCGACGGTCCGCAAGCGGTAACGAGCGAACAATTTGCAAAAATCGCGGAAAAGGTACGTAATATAAGGAGCTGTTTATGAAAATAGGAATCGTCGGTTTGGGGCTTATAGGCGGTTCTCTCGCACGTGCTTTTAAGGAAAGCATCAATGCGGAGATCTACGGCTACGACAAGGATGCTGGTGCTATGCTTGCCGCTCAATTAAACGGTGTGCTTAACGGAGAGCTTACCGAAGCCGTTATGCCCGAGCTTGATTATCTGATACTGTGCATTTATTCGAGAGGAACTGTATCGTATGTAAAAAAGTACGCCGAACACATCGGCAAAAACACTATAGTATGCGACACCTGCGGAACAAAGAGCTATGTTTGCTCCGAGCTTTTTCCGCTTTCACGCAAATACGGCTTCACTTTCATAGGAACTCACCCCATGGCGGGAACGCAATATGCCGGCTTCGCACATTCGAGAGCCTCGCTGTTCAGGGGGGCAACGATACTTTTCTGTTCCGACGGTCAAATCAACACACTTGAGCAAACGGAACGATTGAAACAGCTGTTCTTATCGGCAGGCTTCTCGAATACGGTATTCACCACCCCGGAATATCACGATAAACAAATAGCATACACCTCTCAGCTTGCACATATAGTTTCAAACGCATATATCAAAAGTCCGCAGGCACAAACGCACAGAGGTTATTCTGCGGGAAGCTACAAGGATATGACACGCGTGGCACAGTTGAATGTACCTATGTGGTGTGACCTTTTCCTTGAAAACGGTGAGAATCTCGTATACGAGATCGATCTGCTTGCGGAAAATCTGCGAAAATACAGCGACGCCATCAAATCCGGTGACAGAGATAAGCTGAACGAGTTGTTGACGGAGGGAACGGAAAGCAAGATCTGTGCGGAGAAAAAGCAATGAAAAAAGTCGAAATCACAACCGGCAACAAATATAATGTATACATAGGCGACGGTCTGCTTGACGCTCTCGACACACTGTTGCCGCTGAAACGCGAGCAAAAAGTGCTTATCGTCACGGACGATACAGTTGACGATCTGTACGGTCAACGCACGCAAGCGTCACTCGAAAAGCTATGCACCGTTTATAAATTTGTTTTTAAGCACGGTGAAGCAAGCAAAAACATAGCCACATTGTTTGAAATACTCGAATATTCCGCAAAATGCGGTCTTGACCGTTCAAGTGCGATCATCGCATTGGGCGGTGGCGTGGTCGGCGACATAGCCGCACTTGCCGCAGCATTGTATATGCGCGGTATCGCATTTTACAACATAGCCACTACGCTTCTTGCAATGATAGACTCGTCGGTGGGAGGAAAATCGGCAATAGATCTGCCATCCGGCAAAAATCTTGCGGGAGTGATCAGGCAGCCGAACGGCGTTATATGCGACGTACGGGTACTTGACACGCTTTCCGAGGAAACCTACACCTGCGGAATGGCCGAAGCGGTGAAATACAGAATTTTGTACGGCACGGAGCTTAACTGCGACAGAGAACAACTTGTATACGAATGTGTACAGGCAAAAAACAAATGTGTAAGCGAGGACGAATTCGAAAACGGAAATCGACGCTTGCTGAATCTCGGGCATACCGTCGGTCATGCGATCGAAGCCTGCTCGGGCTACTCGGTTCCGCACGGCATAGCCGTTGCCGCCGGTATCGGTGTTATAGCGAAAGCGTCCTACAGCTACGGTTTCTGCACTCTCGAAGCTTTTAAACGTGTTCGGCATTTGCTTACAGAGTACGGATTATCCGTTTCATTTGATTTTACCGCCGAGGATTTGTCGAAAAAAATAAAATCCGACAAAAAGGCACACGGCAATCACATATCGTTCGTCGTAATAAACGATATCGGAAAGTGCGGGATCGAAAAAATTCATTTTAACGATATCGAAAATTTCATCGGATCTGGTATGGAATAAAGCTCCGCAACATATGTCGGATTTCAAGTAAAGGTAGAGATTTAACGTGAAGCTGTTACTTAAGCCGTCAAGGCTCAAAGGCTCTGTCAAGGCTCCGTCATCAAAATCACACGCACACAGAGCCTTGATCTGTGCCGCATTATGCGAAAGCGAAACGCATATGCATATAAGCACGTTGTGCGAGGACATCGAGGCAACGATACGTTGTCTTAAAGCATTGGGGACCGAATTCGAATACTACAAAGAGGAATTGAGAATAACACCTCGTCCGTTCTCGTCAAGAGGGAGCTTCGACTGCGGAGAAAGCGGTTCGACACTCCGGTTCATGCTTCCCGTTGCCTGTGCGGCGGGTTGCGAAGCGGAATTTGTCGGCAAGGGGCGACTCGGGCAGCGTCCTATCGGTGATCTGACCGAAAATCTGTCCTCACACGGAATAAACGTCATGACAAGCAGTCTGCCGCTCATTCTCAACGGCAAAATGCACGGCGGCGAATTTGCCGTCGGAGGCGATAAAAGCTCGCAATTTTTAACGGGGCTGTTGCTCGCATTACCTATATGCGGCGGCGGTCGTATATCGCTGACATCGCCGCTTCAATCAAGACCTTATGTCGAGCTTACATTGAAAATCATGTCCGAGTTCGGAGTAAATGTCGAGTGTGACGGCGGTACGTTTACCGTAGCTCCGAGCGAAAAATACATTTCCCCGAGTGAATATTCAATTGAGGGCGACTGGTCAAACGCCGCATTTTGGTTATCGCTCGGTGTAGAGGTTATGGGTCTTAGCGAAAGTTCCGCTCAGGGTGACCGTGCTTTTGCCGACATACTGTTATCGCTCGGAGCGAAAAGATCAAGCGGCTTATGCTTCGACACCTCCCGACTTTTCGGCAAGGAAATAAACGTAGGTGATATTCCCGACCTTGTCATGCCGCTTGCCGCCGTTTGTGCCTGTGCAAGCGGGACAAGCGTCATCAAGGGCGGTGAACGATTGAAGCTCAAAGAAAGCGATAGACTGAAAAGCGTATACGAAATGCTTTGCGGAGTCGGTGCGGACGCAACGCTCACCGATGACGGTTTTATCATAAGCGGCAAAAAACTGCTTGAAGGCGGATATGTAAATTCGCATAACGACCACCGAATAGCGATGGCTTGTGCAATCTTGGCTCGGCATTCGAAAAATGCGATAATTCTCGACGGTGCAGAGGCTGTCAACAAATCATATCCGACTTTTTGGGACGAATATAAAAAACTCGGAGGAAATTATGAGCTGCTGTAGGATAGAAATATACGGTAGATCTCACGACGAAAAGATAGGCGTAAAAATACACGGTCTGCCCGAGGGCTTTCGGATAGATAACGAAAAGGTGAATAAATTTCTTCTGCGTCGCAAGCCCGTAGACGAAAATTCCACCTCACGTTGCGAATCCGATACCTTTACCGTGATATCCGGCTTGGATAACGGAATAACAAACGGCGACATACTCGAAGCCTATACGTTAAATAAAAACAGGCATTCCGACGATTATGACAACATAAAGTACACACCCCGACCGGGTCACGCCGATTATGCCGCATATTTAAAGGACGGCGATGCATATGACAATACGGGCGGTGGACGTTTTTCGGGAAGAATGACCGCACCTTTCTGTTTTGCGGGTGCCGTATTCAAGCAATTGCTTGAAGAAAAATACAAAGTAACGGTCCGGGCTAAAATTGACATGATAGCCGGCATTTACGACGAGGCACAAGAAAACGGAACGATCCAAGACGAGCATTTCGCCGTTTATTCGAAAGGGTGCGGAGAAAAAATGAAGCATGCGATAGCAGAGGCACGTGCGGAGCATGACAGCGTCGGAGGTATTATTTCGTGCCGTATCGACGGTGTTCGTCCCGGCATAGGCGACTGTTACTTCAACGGACTTGAGGGTATGATATCGCCGTACATTTTCGCTATTCCCGCAGTCAAGGGTATAGAATTCGGTTCCGGATTTGCTGCCTGCGGTATGCGAGGAAGCGAAAACAACGACGGCTATTATTCAAACGGAAAAGAAATTTACACCAAAACAAACAATTGCGGCGGCATTTTAGGCGGAATATCGACGGGAAATACCATTTTGTTCCGTGTTGCCGTCAAGCCGACACCGTCTATCTCAAGAGAGCAGGACAGCGTAGATCTGCGAACGCTTGAAAACAAAAAAATCAAGGTCACGGGCAGACACGATCCGTGCATAGTACCGAGGGGTGTCGTTTGCGTTGAGGCAGGAGCATGTATGGCGATATATAATGCGATAATATCCGAGGAGAGCATATGAAGTACGGTCTTATAGGGAAAAAGCTTTCGCACAGCAAGAGTCCCGCTTTACACGCCTGCTTCGGAGATTACGAATACGAGCTTTGCGAGCTTGATGAAAGCGAGCTTGACGATTTCTTCACAAAACGCAATTTTGAGGGAATAAACGTTACCATTCCCTACAAAATAGCGGCTATGAAGTACTGCGATCTTATTTCTCGGGAAGCGAAAGCGTGCGGCTGTGTAAACACTGTCGTAAAGCGAGCCGACGGTACTTTGTACGGCGACAACACCGACTGGTACGGCTTTTACAAAACGCTTGAGCAGCTTCCGCACGGAATAAAAAACAAAAAGGTACTCGTTTTCGGCACAGGCGGTGCAAGTCTTGCGGTGAAATACGCACTGCGACGTGCCGGGGCGGGCGAGCTTATCACGATAAGCCGCAGCGGCGAAAACAATTATCAAACACTTAACAATCACGCCGATGCCGAGATCTTGGTAAACACCACTCCGCTCGGAACCTATCCGAACGACGACACCTGTCCGACAAACGCTTCGTTATTCCCCCGACTCGAGGGCGTTATAGACCTGACCTACAATCCGCCTCGGACACGCTTCATACAATATGCGGAAGAATGCGGAGTATTCGGCATATGCGGCTTACATATGCTCGTATATCAGGGACTACGTGCGTCGGAGCTGTTCACGGGTATCGAGCTTGACGACTCACTTGCTCGTAAAGCGTACCGCTCGTGCCTTGACGATATGCTGAACATAGTTCTCGTCGGTATGCCCGGTTGCGGCAAAACAACGCAGGGAAAACGGCTTGCGGAGTACTACGAAATGGATTTTATCGACACGGACGAGGAACTTGAAAAGAAGCACGGCAGAAGCTGTTCCGATATAATAAAGTCCTGCGGCGAAGAATACTTCAGGCTACTCGAAGCGGATATTATCAAACAAGCCTCCATGCACCGTCGGACAGTAATATCGACGGGCGGCGGTGCCGTCATACTGCCGGAAAACAGACACAACTTAAGAAAATGCGGTTATGTTATACATTTATTAAGAGATCTCGACACTCTTGCAACGTCGAATCGACCGTTATCGAAAAGTCGCAAAGATATTCACTTGCTTTGGGAAAAACGCAAGGCGTTTTACGAAGCATGCAGTGACATACAGCTCAATACGGAAAACGATGCCGAAACGAATTTCAATATTTTAAGGAGAGCGATAGATGAAAAAAATACTCGTTATTAACGGCCCGAACATAAATATGCTCGGCATACGCGAGCCTGATATATACGGCAGGCAGACATACGCCGAACTATGCGGTTATATTAAAAAATACGGTGACGAATACAACGTCACGGTAAATCTATTTCAATCGAATCACGAGGGAGCTATCGTCGATGCGATACAGCAGGCATACGGCAAATACGACGGTATCGTCATCAATCCCGCCGCATACACGCACACAAGCATTGCCTTGCTCGATGCGGTAAAATCGGTTGGAGTACCGACGGTCGAGGTACATATTTCCGATGTATCGGCTCGAGAGGACTTCCGGCAGATATCATACATACGGAAGGCGTGTCTTAAAACGTACTCAGGATACGGCTTTGAGGGCTATAAAATGGCTATCGAATACCTTATAAACTTATAATTTTCGGTACACGTCAACGCCGAACGAGGCGGTCAACGACAGCGAATCGGTTTCGGCAAGTCTTTTTGTGCCTTGCTTTGACGAGGTATAATAATACGGTGTCATTGCGAACAGATTCATTATCGCCTCGTTATTTTCAAGTGTGAATTTATATTTCAGCTCATCTCTTTCGACTATATCGAATCCGTCAAGTTTCATGACGGATTCTGTTTTTTTATACGGTTCATCGTACAAAATCTCTTTCATTTCATACAAATGCTCGCTTTTCGGATAAGCTATCACCGCATATCCGCTATCCTTCAGCACACGCAGATATTCCTCGCATGCAACGGGAGAGAAAATATTGACTATGCAATCGAAGCTTTTGCCGCAATACGGCATTTTATAAACGCTTCCGACACAAATTTTGTTCCTCTCGCCGGTTGCCGCTTTAACGCCGCTTGCACTCTTTTTCGCTCCGAGCTTTGAAATATCGATTCCGTAAACATCACTGTCGGCAACATTTAAGAAATGTGCGGTATAATACCCTTCGCCGCAACCCGCATCGAGTATGCGTGAGCCGCACGCATATCGGCAAAGCTTATCGAAAACAAGCTCTGCCAGCTTTTCGTAATATCCGAGCGACAAAAATCTTTCTCTTGCCGACATCATAACGGCATCGTCGCCGTGATTACCGCCTCCGACAAGCAAATTTATGTATCCGCTATGTGCCGAATCGAAGCTGTGACCGTTATCGCAAACAAGGCGTTTTTCCTCGCATTTCAGCGGCTGTGAGCATATGGGGCATTTGTATACGTCAATATTCCGTTGTAATTTCAATTTTATCACCGTCCGTTATCATAAATATACTGCCGTCAAGGTCGGTACGCAATATCTTCGTATCGGAATTTTCGAGTTTTTTTATTACTTTATCTGAAACATATTTTTTCCCGTCTGCAACACCGGTCGAAATAACGGCGTATTTCGCTCCGACACGTGACAAAAATTCCTTACCGGACGCTTGATTCGAGCCGTGATGACCTATTTTTATCACGTCCGCAGACAGGTCATATCCCGAATTAAGCATTTCTTTTTCCGCATTTTTTTGTGCGTCACCGCAAAAAAGTATGCGAACCGTGCCGTATTTCATCATCATTACCACGCTTGCTTCGTTTTCGTCACCGTCCGAAACGAGCTTTTCGTTCGGGCTTATAACATCGAAAACGGCATTTCCGAGCGTCAGAGTATCTCCGCACTCGGCAATCTTTGTTTTTACCGAATTTTTATTTGCGGCATTCATCATTTTTTCATATGCGTTGCTGTTTTTTTCGATCGGGCATATATACAGGCATTCCGTTTCCACGCTGTCCAATATTTTCGCCATTGAGCCGATGTGATCCTTATCCGGGTGTGTTGCCACGAGATACTTGATTTTTTCGATACCGTTTTCACACAACTTTTCGATAACGAAATCTTCGTTTTCCGTATATCCCGAGTCTATTACCATATTTTCTCCGTCACATCGGATAAGTATAAAATCAGCTTTGCCCACATCGAAAAAAGTGATCCTCGCACCGTATATCGTTTCGGTCGGCACGCTGTCGGTTTCATTCGCTACACAGCTTTCGCTTTCACCGTCGATTCGGCTCTCGTCGGTAGGAAACGGGCCTTTCGTGTCGGAAATATCGCTTTGCCCGTCGCTTCCGTCGCACGAGGAAAAAAACAAAAGGAACACGAGAGTGAAGGCAAATAATCGATCAAGCTTCATTTTCGTGTTCCTCCTTTCAAAACGGGACGATATTCGTCTGTTCGGTCAAACTATTTCAAGCCCAGCTCCTGTTGTCTTGCCGATGACAAATTAAAGTAATCAACCATATGATCTATCGTTTGCTGTCTTTTATCCAAAATAATATTACGGAGGCGTTCTACGTTTTTCTCCCACGATTTCATACTGTACGGGCAGGAAAGCTTATTCGATATTTCCTCCGTACTCCACTTCTCCTCATTATCTCTGAATATCCAACGTTCGATATGATACGGCATTTCCTCTCGTATCTCATCTATCATCGTATCGTAAAGTGCGACAAGTCTGTCGGGTGCGAACACCGTATTCAACAGCTCGGCACATCTTTCGATGAATTTTTCTTTAAAGCCGCTGTTTTTCATGAACGAGCATAGCACAAGCGTCGAAAAGCTGTTTCCGACACCGTGTCCGTTCGGGTTCATGACCTCTTCGAACATATTATAATCGAGGTATGTTGACGGGTACATTCCCCAATCGATGTCATACAATATCCACCGCCATTTACTTCCCTCTTCATGCGATTTATAAAATTTAATATTTCCCGAATCTGTATTTGAGAAAAATATTACGCATATCCAGTAATCTATAAGCTCATCGACATCGACCATTTCGCAAGCTTTTATATAATTTGCCTCATTTTTCAATGAATTATTCTCTAGAAACGTTTCGAGCTTCTCGTATTCGTCAAAGCTTCCGTGCAAAACATTGCTGTTCGATTTGATAAGATCGACATCATCGGGATCCGCACCCGTGTGATTCGCTATATAATTTGCGTTTATTCTTTCACGCAAATCGTAAATACCGAAATATTCGCCGTTGATATAGACGACAACTGGCTGATAATCCATGACATCAACATCAATGCTCGTGCCGAGAACAGCTTTTGCGGCAAATGCATCCCTGATATGTGCCTTAGTTGCGTCCTGACCGCAATTTCTCAAAACGAGATTCGAAAACACATTTATATTGTCCTCTCCGAAAAACGGATAGCAGATCTCCTTAGGTCCGTATTTATCACGCAAATTTATCGTCACGCTTTTTTGGTCGTGTGCTCTGCTGTACTGACCGAATACTTTTATACCGGCATTAAATGAAAGCACCTGAGTTCCGTTTTCGTCTATATAATCAAAATGTATAGGTCTTTCCCAATCCTGCCAATAGTTGGTATATTTTGTTTTGTACGGAAATTTTGAGTTTGAATCGTACTTATCGCCGTCAACCAATATACCGTACTTACCGCCGAAAAGATTATCCGAATCCGTTGTCAGGCAAACGACAGGCATATTATGCTTTCTGCCGACTATATACGACTGCGACACATCCTCCGACGGCAGACAGCCATCCTTGAATGCCACTGCACGCACCGTCACCGTTTTTGTAACGTTTATGGCGTTTGTATATTTTTCGGAGGCTTTTGTGGGAAGCGAGCCGTCAGTCGTATAGTACACCTCGGCACCGTCCGGAACCTGTATTTTGACCTGCGTACCGCTCGACACATATCCGCCTGCGGTCAATATCACGGGCGATGCGATGGAAGCGGACAGAGTTTTCGTATCGTTCTTTTTTCCGGGAGTGGTATTTTCGAAGAAATACACGGTATCGTCCGTCAACGAGGTTCTGCCCGAGCTTACGCCGTCAAAAAGTCTGCCCGTGTCCATACAATCCACACAAACACCGTTTTTATCGAATATATACACGGTTTCGCCGTATCGGTTC
This sequence comes from uncultured Lachnospiraceae bacterium, assembly GCA_964498965.1. Taxonomy (GTDB): domain Bacteria; phylum Bacillota; class Clostridia; order Oscillospirales; family CAG-272; genus CAZCJU01. The sequence goes on along the minus strand of CAZCJU010000006.1, from coordinate 14,452 downwards.
AGCCCCATTCCCAAATAAAGCGTCTTTGTTTTGGAGCTGTAATACGTTTCATCGTCAAGATAGATCAGGCAATACTCGCCCGATTTGACTGTAACGTCGGGGATATCCCCGACCTTTTTATAGTTTTTGCTATCGGTGATATAGTAATTCGAAAGCGATATATCCTTGTCGGTAGGATTATATATTTCTATATAATCGTACAACTCGTAATAATCGTACAATTGACCTATTGCATATTCCTTACCATCCGGGGACGACGAAAGGGTTGCGTTTACCGCAACCGCTTCGTTGATGAACAGCTCCTTATTAGACGGGTATCTCGCACTTGAGATTTCCGCAAAACCCTTTACCGTATTTGCGGCATTCGGCGTAGCTTTCGGGAAAAAGAGCCACGTATCGGCATTGTCCTTATCTCTGCCGCACGTCAGGTTGGAAACCAACTCATGCACAGAGGCACTGTCTATGACATCGCCCTTGCCGTTGAATATCGTAAGCGACTCTTCCTTACCTGTCAATGTAAATGTCGCATTTATATCTTTTCCTTCGACGTATTCGGTTACTTTTCCGTTCATAAACACTATGACGTACTCGCCCGCACCGAGCTTGACCTCGGGAAACGCCCATTTTTCGGGTTTTTCGGGATTATCCGACAGATACAGTCCTCGCAGAGATATTTCCTTATCGCCGAAGTTATACAGCTCGACCCAAGCACCGAAATCGCCGTCCGAATCCGTAAATGTAATGCAATCCGAGGTACTGTATTCGTTTATCCGCACCGTATTCACGTCCGAGCCGTAGGAATTCATAGGCACATTTGTATTTGTTTGCGGGACGTATATCTCCGTTGAATTTTTCGCACCGGGTGTCGGGACGTTCAAAACAACGGTTTTGCCGTTTTCGTCGGGGGCAGCCGATTTATCCGCAGGCAGATCCTCTACGGTTATTCTGCCTATCTCACGCTTAGTCGGGTCGAACAGGCACACGGTTTCCGAGCTTTTGCTTATACCGAACGGCAGGTGATAGCTACCGCTTTCGGCACCGTACTCGTTTCTTCCGCTTGCCCAAAGCACGAGATATTCGCCCGCTTTTATCGTAATATCGGGCAATATTCCCTTTTCGGGCTTTTCGGGATTGTCCGTGAGCATATAGTTTTTAAGGCTGATATCCTCGTTCGAATCGTTATAAAGCTCTATCCAATCCGAATACTGACCGTAATTATCGGTAATGACCGATTTATTGCTTGCCATCAGCTCATTCAATATCACTCCGTTTTTGTTCGGAGCGATCAAAACGGTATCGCCGGTCACATCGCTTTCGTCCGTTTGCTTATCTCCCGACGTTTCGCATGAAGAAAGAACGGAGAGCAGTGTTGACAGAATAAGTATTAAAGAAAGTATTTTTTTCAATTATTTTACCCTCATTCGCAAGCAAGGCTTACCGATCAAATATACTCTCCGCTACTCTTAACGAGCGTTATGGAGGATATCGTTGGATATGCCTTTAATTTATTCAGGAATTTCGTCGAACCGGAAATAAGGCTTACCTCCATTGCAAGCTCGGATGTTGTGCCTATAAGCGATTTTGATTTCAAATTGCATTTTTTGGTGCTTTTCATGACATACTTAACAACTGCATCCTCGTCCTCGGATTCTACGTTTATCATAAGTATATAGCAATCTCCCGCTCCCGGCAATCTGCTTGCGACGAGGATAATACCGCCGACTATGCAAACTCCCAATATCGCAAGCCACAGCAAGTTTGCACCGCACATTATGCCTGCGGCTATACTGTAATAAAGGAAAGCTATATCCATGGGATCTTTGATCGCCGTTCTGAAACGAACGATTGACAAAGCTCCGACCATACCGAGCGAAATAACTATACTCGACGATACGGTCAGTATTATGAGTGTCGTTATAACGTCCATTGCGAGCAATGACACGCAAAAGCTATGCGAAAACAACACTCCCCTGTACGACAGACGATAGATCAGGCATATAAAAAGTCCGAGCAGGATCGACACGAGCATCATCAAGGCACCCTGCTGAAACGAGATCTCCTTGAAATTCTCGAGAAAGCCTTTTTTGAAGGCATCGGCAAATGTCATGGCATACTGTGAAATCATTTTTATCTCCTTAATTATATGAACATTCTTCCGTAAACATATTTGCTGACCGATTGACGCGGTATCAGATCCGACGGCAGAGCCGCTTTCAGATGATACGGCAAAAACTCGTCGAATTTCACTTCCAAAACATTGGCAAGCGGCGAAAACGTCGGGACGAGGCTATGACTGTCCTTGAACATATCCGCACTGCCGGACGAGCCTTTGATCTGCTCGTCAAGTGTTATTCTGACATTCGACACATCGTACACAAACACACGTCGCACATACTCTACTGTAGTTTTTGGACGGTAATTCCCGATTTTCATTTTATAATAAAACTCGTCCGCAACCTCGTTATTCAGGTTTTTCAAAACGGTATAATCGCCGTAAATTATTTCGTCGTAAATCTTTCTGTTTATCGTCAAAGAGCGTTTTCGGCAAAGATATCTGTCTTTTTCTTTGATTTCCATGCTAATGAAGGAATCGTCATGATTATATGCTCGGATACGGTATTTTTTTCGTTTTTCCGCTCCGCTTTGCGATAAAAACAGATCCGAATCATTCGGCGAATCGAAATACACGCTCGATATCAAGTATTTGCCGTTCGCATCGCTGTGCTTATCGAAACGCATCAAGCCGTGTAATCTCTGCGACAGCTCCGACGCTTTATCGAGTCCTATCACGTATTTGTACTCATGGCGGTATTCGCTCCCGTCACGCTCGAACATTTTCACGATCTCACCTCCGTTTTATCCGATTATATCATTAAAATCGCACCTATTAAAAGCAGATTTTATTAATTTTATCTTAACCGGCGTTTCCTTTTTTTCTTTTTTAAGACATATCCGAGCAATGCGGAAAATACGCCGTACAGTGCAAGCAACAGAACAAACGATAAAGCACTTGCCCGAAACACCGTTGATGCGGTTATTCTTTCTATTTGATTCAGAAAATACAATATATCGTTTCTTCCGACATCTTCTCCCGCCGCAACCGGAACGCTGAACAGCTTATCTCCCTCGTAGCTCACATCGAGTCTGCCTACCACCTGTCCCTCGGTTATCGGAGTATCGAGGTACTTTTCATACACAATAATATTAAAATCGAAATCCTTTTCGGGGTTTATGCTTTTCGGCATATACAGCGAAACGTTATCCGTCGGCACAAGCTCGACCGTATTTTCGGTGGAATTGAATCTTATATCGGCTTCGCCGCAGGACTTTTTAATGCTCGTTACCTTGAAAAACGCAAAATCGTTTTCGGCATGCGATATCAGCTTCACTGCGTCTTCATACACGCTCAGCCTTTTATCGCCGTCGGAAGTGACATAACCGCCGGTCACAGCCAAAAAATACGTCATATCGTTTTTCGAAAACGATGCCACGAGGCATTCGCCCGCCTCCGCCGTAGAGCCGTAGCACATTCCACTGACATCGGCTGTTTTATACCTTGTGTCCCGATATCTGCTCAAGAGGCAATTCCTCGTCACGAGCGTTCGCTCGGCATTTTTTTCGGTGGCGGGAATAACGTATCTCTCGCTCGAGGTGATCTGCGTAAAGCCCTCAACGCCGGCAGCGTATTTCGCAATTTTTACGGTATCTGCAAGCGTAGTCACCATTCCGCTTTCATGAAACCCGGTAACGTTTCCGTACACCGTATTCTCCGCACCGATCTGCTTTGCCTTTTCGTTCATCAATGTGATAAAATCATCGTCATCGGAAGAATATATCCGCGAAAGCACACATGCGGCATCGTTTGCACCCATGAGCATTACCGCATATATGAGGTCGATCACCTTTACTTTTTCGCCGATATCCAGATTTATCGACAATCCGTGGACGCCCTCCAAAAGCTTTTCGGTTATTTCGACGTATTCCTCAAGGCGATTTTCGTAAAGCTCGAGCGACAACGCACCCACCATAAGCTTCACACACGCTCCGGGTTCGATCATGTCATTATCGTTGACATGATAAAGGACGGTATCGGTATCGGCACAGTACATCAGCACATTTTGCGAAAGCGTGGTTATTCCGCTATCGTTCGGGAGCTTAAAATCGTAAACGTCGGCACGAAGCTCTGCGGGTATTTCCTCCCCCTGTCCCTCAGCGGAAAAAACGCCGATAAACAAAGCCGTAACGATAAGCACCGCACACAAAAACACCGCTGTTATCTTTTTTATCATTCGCTTAAATTTAAATCAATTCACGGAGAACAGCAACTGACCGTATGTGGGATACGGCAAAAGCTCCTGTGCCATAAGCGGCTCTATTTCGTCTGCCGTTTCTCTCAGTTCTTCCATTGCCTTAACGACATTTGCACGATAATACTCCGCTTTGGCGGCGATATTCGTAAATGTCTTGGTTTTTATAAGCTCATCTTTCAGAGCATCTCGTTTTTTCGCAAGCTCGCCCGTCAATGCGGAGAGCTTTACGAGCGTTTCATGCTCTGCAGTGCAATCTATATCCTCGTATACGCTTTTCTTTGATATCACGGTATCCGCCAGCACCTTTGAATATTTCAAAGCCGAGGGCAAGATATCCTTATTCACCATATCGAGCATCGTATAGCCCTCGATCTTCACGACTTTTCTGTAATTCTCGTACATGATATCGAGTCGGCTCTTGACCTCGGCACGTGAAAATATGCCGAATTTCTCAAACAGCTCGACGTTTTTCTCGCTGTCGAAATACCTCAACGCATCTGTCGTCGCAGGTAGATTAAGCAATCCCCGCTTTTCGGCTTCTCTGACCCACTGTTCGCTGTAATTATTGCCGTTAAACAGTATCGCCTTATGCTCTTTCACCGTTTTCTTCAGCAATTCACGTGCCGCGCATTCAATATCGTCGCTTTTTTCCAGTTCATCCGCAAATTCGCACAGCGACTGTGCCAAAACGGTATTCAATATGGTATTCGTGTCGGCTATAGACGAGGACGAACCTAACATACGGAACTCGAATTTATTGCCGGTAAAAGCAAATGGCGATGTTCTGTTCCTGTCTGTCGTATCGCGTTTGAAGTGCGGCAATATCTTAACACCGACCTCAAGTTCTTCGCCGCTTTTTCCGCACGTATCCGTTCCGTTCTCGATAGCCTCCAATATTGAATAAAGCTCGTCGCCGAGGAATATGGACACTATTGCGGGAGGTGCCTCAGAGCCGCCCAATCTGTTATCGTTTCCCGCACTTGAAGCGGAAATTCTTATCAGATCCTGATGTTCATGCACCGCCTTTATTACGGCACACAGGAAAAGCAGGAAGCGTGTATTATCCTTAGGACTTTTGCCCGCCTTGAAAAGATTATCGCCCGTATCGGTAACGAGGCTGTAGTTATTGTGCTTTCCGCTTCCGTTTACACCCTTAAACGGCTTTTCGTGAAGCAGACAGACCATATCGTGTCGACGTGCGACCTTCTTCATTATCTCCATTGTCAGCTGATTATGGTCGGTCGCGATAGTCGCCGTCGTATATACGGGAGCTATCTCATGCTGAGCAGGTGCCGCTTCGTTATGCTCTGTCTTTGCGAGGATACCGAGCTTCCAAAGTTCCTCATCCAAGTCACGCATAAACAATTTGACGCGTTCTTTCAGCGTACCGAAATAATGGTCGTAAAGCTCCTGTCCCTTGGGCGGGCGTGAGCCGAACAGCGTTCTGCCCGTATATATCAGATCCTCACGCTTCAAATACACTTCTCTGTCAATGAGAAAATATTCCTGCTCCGCACCCACCGAGGGTATGACACGGGAAGCGGGCGTCTTGAAAAGCTTCAAAACACGCAGTGCCTGCTTATTGAGTGCTTCCATCGAACGGAGCAACGGAGTTTTCATATCGAGTGCTTCGCCGCCGTAGGAGCAAAACGCCGTCGGTATGCAAAGCGTATCATCTTTTATAAATGCGTAGGAGGACGGATCCCATGCCGTATAGCCTCTCGCCTCAAACGTCGCACGCAGTCCTCCGGACGGAAACGACGATGCGTCGGACTCGCCCTTTATCAGCTCCTTGCCCGAAAATTCCATTATCACTCCGCCGTCAACGGTCGGGGATATGAAACTGTCGTGCTTTTCGGCTGTTATCCCCGTCATAGGTTGAAACCAGTGGGTATAATGCGTAGCTCCTTTGCTTGTCGCCCAATCCTTCATTGCCGCAGCAACGATATTCGCTATCGACGGATCAAGACTGCTTCCGTCGCTTATGGTCTTTTTGAGCAGCTTGTAGGTGTCCTTAGGTAATCTTTCACGCATTACCGCATCGTTAAACACCATACAACCGAATATTTCGGGTACATTATCCATAACCGTTTCTTCCTCTCCGAATCGCTATTTTAATAAACTCTTAAATTATGTATTCCTTGGTGTAGCTTTCCATCGCTTCTTCGAGCAATGCATCGACATCAACGAGCCGTTCCTCGTTCAAAACCTTTTCAAGCTCCGGCTTTGTTCGGGGGTGACGAGGTGTAAACACCGTACAACAATCCTCATACGGCAGCGTCGATGTTTCGTATGTATCTATCTTTCTCGCAACGGTCACTATTTCTTCCTTGTCCATTCCTATACACGGTCTGAATACGGGCATATTCACAACGCTGTCGGTAACGCAAAGAGCTTCCATTGTCTGGCTTGCGACCTGACCGACACTTTCACCGGTTATAAGTGCCTTACAGCCGTTTCTTTGAGCTACCATTTCGGCAAGCTTCATCATGAATCTACGCAACAGGAGCGTGAAGTAGTCCTCGTTACAGTTTTTGCGAAGCTGTTCCTGTATTTTCGTGACCGAAACATTATGGAAAACTACCTCGCTCTCGTATTCGGCAAGTATTCTCGCAAGCTCCTTGACCTTTTGCAACGCTCTTTCGCTCGTATAAGGGAACGCACTGAAGTGTAACGCTTCGACCTTAACTCCGCGTTTACACATCATATATCCCGCAACGGGGCTGTCAATACCGCCGGACAGAAGCAACAGACCTTTTCCGTTTGAACCTACCGGCATTCCGCCCGCTCCCTTTTCCTGTGCCGTATGCACATAGGCGGCATAATCTCTTATTTCGACTCTTATGACTGCCTGCGGAGAGTGAACATCAACGTGCAACTCGGGACATACATCCAGCACGGCACCTCCGCAAAGCTCGCATATTTGCGGCGAAGTGAGCGGGAATCTCTTGTCGCTTCTTCTCGCTTCTATTTTAAAGCTGTCAACGCTTCCGAGTGTTTGACAGGCAAGCGTTTTTACCGCCTGTACTATCTCTTCTTCCGTCTTGCCCACTTCGGCCGCACGGCACAGGGCGGTAAAGCCGAATATTTTTTTGCACGCTTCGTACGCTCCGTCAAGCTCGCAATCGTTGTCGTTCGGTGACACGTACACTGTGCTTTGAGCTTTATATACGTCGAAGTCGCCGTACGACTTGACCCTGTTCTTTACCTGCCTGAGCAAAGAGCTTTCGAATGTGCTTTTATTGGCACCCTTGAGTATCAGCTCTCCGTATTTCATCAGAATCACGTATTTCATTCCGCATTCTTCCTGTTGATGGTCTTAAGTCTTTGTACGTTACTGAGTATTTTCTTTCTCAGTCTGATATTTTTGGGAGTTACTTCGATAAGCTCGTCGTCGGCAATAAATTCTATTGCTTCCTCAAGCGAGAACACTATCGGCGTAACAAGTCTTAACGCCTCGTCCGCACCCGTCGAACGAACCGCCGTCAAATGCTTTTTCTTGCAAACGTTCACGGCTATATCACCGAGCTTGGGCGACATTCCGACTATCATTCCCTCATATACCGGCGTTTGAACGCCGATAAACATAGCACCTCTGTCCTGTGAATTGTACAAGCCGTAAGATGTCGATTCTCCGTCCTCGGAAGCTATGAGCGAGCCTGTATAACGGCGAACGACCTCGCCTCTGTAAGGCTCGTAGCCGTTGAAGAGCGAATTCATGATCCCCTCTCCCCGAGTATCGGTAAGAAGCTCGGAGCGGTATCCGATGAGGCATCGTGAGGGGATATTGTAATCTATTCTCGTTCTGTTTCCGACAACATTCATTTCGAGCAGGTCGCCCTTACGAGCTCCGAGCTTCTCTATCACCGAACCGACATACTCGGAGGGAACATCGACCTGTACCTTTTCCATAGGCTCGCACTTCACTCCGTCGATCGTTTTGAAAAGTACGCGGGGAGTCGAGCAACAAAGCTCATAGCCCTCTCGACGCATGGTTTCTATAAGTATGGACAAGTGCATTTCGCCTCGTCCCATTACTCTGAAGCAATCCGTCGTATCGCCGTCGGTAACACGGAGCGAAACGTCTTTCAACAGCTCTTTATACAGTCTGTCGCGAAGCTGGCGGCTCGTTACGAATTTCCCCTCGCGTCCCGCAAACGGGCTGTCGTTCACGGAGAAAGTCATTTCCATAGTAGGCTCGCTCACTTTCACGAACTCAAGCGGTTCGACGCACGCAAGCGAGGTGACCGTATCGCCTATCGTTATATTTTCGGTACCGGAAAAGCAAACTATATCTCCGACACGTGCATTCTCCACAGGCACTCTTTTAAGTCCGTCTATCTGAAACAGCTTAACTACCTTTCCTTTGTGCGGTGCTTCGTCCGCATGGAAATTCGATACCATTATTTCCTGACCGGCTCTTATCCTGCCTCTTTCTATTCTGCCTATGCCTATCCTGCCGACGTACTCGTTATAGTCTATCGAAGAAACGAGAAGCTGCAGTTCGCCGTCCTCGTCGCCTTCCGGACACGGAACATGCTCCAATATCGTATCGAAAAGCACCTTAAGATCGCCGTCCTGCTGATAAGGGTTAAGCGATGCGGTACCTGCACGACCGTTGCAGAAAATGATCGGCGAATCGAGCTGCTCGTCCGTTGCGTTAAGGTCGATAAACAATTCGAGGACCTCATCGACTACCTCGTCAAGACGTGCATCGGGACGATCTATCTTATTTATAACGACGATGACCTTATGTCCCAGCTCAAGTGCCCTTTGAAGCACGAATCTCGTCTGAGGCATGGGACCCTCTGCGGCATCCACGAGCAGGACTACGCCGTTTACCATTTTAAGTATACGCTCTACCTCGCCGCCGAAATCGGCGTGACCGGGCGTGTCGATTATATTTATTTTAACGTCACCGTAATGAACCGCAGTATTTTTCGCAAGTATGGTTATGCCTCTTTCGCGTTCCAAAGCTCCTGAGTCCATAACTCTTTCCTCGGTTACCTGATTTTCCCTGTAAACACCGCCCTGCTTAAGCATTTGATCGACAAGCGTCGTTTTACCGTGGTCAACGTGGGCGATAATAGCAACGTTTCTTAAATCTTCTCTTTTCAAAATCAAAACCTCTTTTTATAACAAAATCGCAGATAATTATATCATACATCGTCATATTTATAAAATTATTTATGAAATTATATTTTTAATTTTTTGTAAATTTAATTGTGTCGATTCATTGATCTTTTTTTTGCTTTCGTGCTGCAATGTATCTCGGGACAGCATATGCACCGATGCCGACCGTCACAAGTACGATGACCGCAATGATCATAACCGCAACGACGTTACTTTCTTCTTTTTTCGTCGTACCGTCCGCAGTATGCTCATACGTCGATCCGTCGACCGTTTCGTGCGGCTCTTTTCCGTACACCGACGCATCGCAATCGAATATTCCGCCTATTTCGGCCGTTGATCTGCCTCCGCTGCCCTCGAACGACAGTATTACCTCTTCGATATTCTCACCGCCGCACGGCAGATACAGGCATATTCTGCCGTCACCGTTCAATTCGGCTTTACCGTACACGATTTTCTCGCCCTTTGCCGTTATTCCGACAGTGCAAGCCTCGCCGAAATACGACAACGGTATGCAAAGCCCGTTTTTCGCATCGACGCTTTCGCCGAGCTTTACTTTAATGTACGACAGATAGAACGCATTAAAATCAAGCGTCGCTTCGATGCCGTTTTCGGTCACATCTCCGTTTGCCGCACCGCCGAACAGCAGATTAACGTTGCCGAAGTCGGATATTGTTTTTTCGTGCTTTTCGTGCTTCGAAAACGATATTTCGGCTTTATCGAGTTGTTCTCCGTCAATGCTTCCGAACAGCTTGCAATAGTCCTCTCTTTGAACGAATTCCGTGCCGTTTTCGGTCGTTTCCGCATGAATAAGTCCCACCGTTCCCTCGGTGTCGGTTTGCGATGCCAGGCAGATACCGTCCACCCTGTCATCGTTTATATAATTTTCATAGAATTTTTCGTAATTCTCAAGCACGGTATCCTCGTTTTCAGCCGACCATATGACCGTTATCGGCGACGAACTTACCTCGTACAGCCGTGAAATATCGTAATCACACGACGTTATTTCGACGCTTACGCAAAACTCCGCCGCCGTATAGGCTTTCAAGGAATACAAAAAGTCACAGCAATCCATTCCGTGTGCCGCACCGAGCAGGACCGTTACGCTTGCGTTTCGGTTTTTGCTTTTCACCGCATTCACGGCACACGTCACAAGCTCCGCACGTTTTTTCATGAATTCGCCGAAGTTTTCGTCGTTCATATCCTCGTTGAGCGGGTTTGAGAGAGTAAACGAATATACTTCTTTGTATCGTTCGGCAAGGAAGCCAAGGATCGAAACGTACTTGTTTCTCTTCTCCCCCTGCACAACATCGCCCGAATACACCAGCTTGATATTTACCGCACAGTCGTTCACGAGCAACGACGACACCTTGCAATCAAGCTCCGTCAATGCCGAGCGATCAAGGCGGTAATCACCGCAAGCGACCCCGTCCCCGTCGGACACAAGTGCATCGAGCGAAACAGGTACGACTGCTTGCTTTGTGCAAAGCTCCGCTGCATTTGCCGCAAGATATACCGTCATTCCTTTTTTGCCGTTCGGCGTTTTCACATCTCCGCTTTCTCCGAGTACTGCGGCATTCGTCGGAAATTTCGGTGTTGTGCTTTTAAGCACCGTACCGCCGCCGACATAGGCGGCACTGTATTTTTCGCACACCTCATCGTCGGTCAAAACATATTCAAAGCTTTCGCTCGGTGCGATCTCCGCACACGTTTCGTAGCTCCCATCCGCAGAAGATATGCGACAAAGCAATATTTTTTCGCACCCGTCGGGGATCTCGCCCACGCCGCTCAGCTTTATTCCGCCCTCTATGCATTCGACACAAAAGCTGTCGTCATTCTCGGGAAAGATTGCGTTAATAACGACTATCCCGCTTATCGTGACGCTTGACGGTGCGGAGCTTTCGAAAACGAGCTTGATACGATTCAGCGTATCGCCCGTATTCAGTTTATCCATGTAAAATCTGTATACACCGTCACCCTTCGTCAGTTCTGCCGTTTTCGTTTCATATTCGTTACCGCCTATCGTATATGCGACAAAAAGTTTGCCCGTAAAATCAGAATCGAGCGTAATTTTAAGCACCTTTTGATATTCCGACGGCGAAAAGCTGAATTTATCGGAAATTATATAAGATTTTTCGGAATTTGCGACAAACGAGAGCTTGTTCTCGTCGTCCGTCAGTTTTCCGCTTTTTGCCGAATAATCGGCATCAAGCAGGTCGAGCAGTGCCGTATTTCCTCTTTCGCCCGAGGTGCAAAGATAATCCAGCTTAAACGAGCAACTTGACGTGGCTTTCAATTCGATATTGATATACTGAAGTGAGGACAGATCCGATACGGAATCGAGAGGTATGAAAACGCCGTAATCGACATTCGGAGAAACCGTACCCGAAAAGGTGTACAGTTTACGTGTGTATATACTTACATTGAGCGTCATATCGCCGCCGTCGCCGCCATGTGGCAGGAATGCGAATGCGATAGCCTTCGAGCCTTTAACGTCAAGGTGGCGTGTGAACGACAATTTCAGATCGCACGTTCCGTTTTGAGAATCTGCGCAAAGCTGTCTTTTACCTTCAAAGCCTCCGTTCGGGTCGTAATAGACGGCAACCGATGAAGAAAACACGGTATCATCGTTTTCAAAGTCGTCAAGCACCTTTTTGCAATACTCTTTCATTTGCGTATAACTCATATTCGGCATGAGATTCAGCTCGCTTGCCGCAGAGCTACCGGTTGCCAAAAGCGAAAGAAGCAATGACACCAATGCCGTAAATGCTCCCGCTTTTCTTAAGCTTAACTTTACTTTCTTCATATTATCCGATCTCTTTTGCGTATTTTCTTTGCATATTTTCGATTTTCTTCGAAGGTCGCACAAGTATATTTTACACATTTATTTTAAACAAATCAAGTAAAATCAAGTATTCGACGCAAAAACCTGTTTTTTTGTGAAAATACATCTTGCAAACAGAAAAAAACGGGTGTATAATCAATACGAATGTGCGTTTGGGAGAAATCAAATGAAATACGAATACGTTTTTTTCGATCTTGACGGGACTTTAACCGATCCCGGCGAAGGGATAACACGTTCCGTCGAATATGCGTTAAGCTCGTTCGGCATAACCGTTTCGGACAGGAGCGAATTGAATAAATTCATAGGACCGCCGCTTTTGCGTGCGTTTGAAGAATATTGCGGCTTTACCGAGTCGCAGGCACGGCTTGCCACGGAAAAATTCAGAGAATATTTCGCTCCGCACGGAATTTTCGAAAACAAGCTTTACCCCGAAATCCCCGTCCTGCTCGAGCATTTAAAGGAATGCGGGGTACACTGTGTCGTCGCAACGTCAAAGCCGCACATATTCGCCGAGCGGATATTGAAGCATTTTTCGATAGACGGATTTTTCGAGGGTGTGTTCGGAAGTGAGCTTGACGGCACACGAGCGAAAAAAGACGAAGTGATAGCATATGCCTCGGATAAGCTACACATAAACGTCGAAAAAGCGATAATGGTCGGTGACAGGGAACATGATGTCATCGGTGCGAGAAAAAACTGCATTGACTGCATCGGCGTACTTTACGGCTACGGCTCATACGAGGAGCTGAAAAACGCCGGAGCCGCTTATATCGTATCGTCACCGTTACAAATATCGGACATTATATTCGGTTGAGCAGGCTTTAAAATAATTTGAAAAATGTTAAAAAAATCGTTATTGAACCATGTTTTTTTTCGTTATATAATCACCGCATGATTTGTTTTTATAGGAGTGATGAATATGAAGATCGGAATATACGGTTACGGCAATCTCGGTCGCGGTGTCGAATGTGCCGCCGCACGGGCAAAGGATACCGAGCTTATCGGGATCTTCACTCGGCGAGATCCGTCCTCGGTGAAATCAAAGCTGAACACGCCCGTTTACGGTGCGTCTGAGCTGAAGTGCTTCAAGGATAAGCTCGATGTACTTATCGTTTGCGGAGGAAGCGCAACGGATCTGCCTGTACTTACCCCCGCCTTGGCAAAGGATTTTAATGTCGTTGACAGTTTCGACACGCACGCCTCCATACCCGAGCATTTCGCAAAAGTGGATAAATCGTGCCGCAGCAGCGGACACATAGCACTTATTTCCGGCGGTTGGGATCCCGGTCTGTTTTCCGTAAACAGACTTTACGCCTCCGCTGTTTTGCCTGACGGCAAGGACTATACATTTTGGGGCAAGGGCGTAAGCCAAGGTCACTCCGATGCAATACGCAGGATCGACGGAGTCGTTGACGCAAGACAGTATACCGTTCCCGTTCCCGAGGCCCTTAAGGCGGTCCGTGCAGGCGAAGCTCCCGAGCTTTCGGCAAGGCAGAAGCATACAAGAGAATGCTATGTGGTAGTTGAGGACGGTGCCGATAAAGTGAGGATCGAGCATGAAATAGTGACAATGCCGAACTATTTTGCCGATTACGACACCACCGTACATTTTATTTCCCTTGAGGAATTAAAGAAAGATCACTCTGGAATACCGCACGGCGGATGTGTTATACGCACGGGAAAAACGGGTATTGACGGCGAAAACAAGCACGTTATCGAATACAGTCTTAAGCTTGATTCCAATCCCGAATTTACGTCAAGCGTGCTTGTCGCTTACGCACGTGCATTGAATAAAATGTTTTTGCGAGGCGATATCGGCTGTAAAACGGTATTTGATATCGCTCCCGCAGACTTGTCGGAAATGTCGGGAGAATACCTCAGAGCAAATCTGCTTTAAGTCGAAGATCGCACGGTTCGACGAATCAAAAGTAATTTGAGTTTTTAATTCGCTTTGTTTACGCAATATGCACCTTTGAAGCTTTCGTCTTTAAAAGGTGCATACCGTTTTTGGCATCCCGATTTTTCGCCGATACGCAAAAAAATGTTAAAAAATCAAAAAAAATTCAAAAAAGCACTTGATTATTTTTGAAAGATGTGCTATACTGTGCGAACAGGTGGTTTGATTACACCGTTCGGAGAGGTATCGAAGTGGTCATAACGGGGCTGA
>CAZCJU010000005.1:0-53881 GCA_964498965.1 uncultured Lachnospiraceae bacterium | reverse complement strand
TCGTCTGCTTTATATTTTTGCCGAATTTGTTTTTCGCAAACGCTTTTTTGAAGTATTCGGCACTTGTCAACCTGATATCTGCGGCGTAAACGTCGGTGTCAAGGTATCTTATCCGATATAACCGTATGATAATGTTTTTGTCGGTATGCTCGCCGATAAGCTCCGATTCGCTCGGTACTGTGAAATTGTTTTCGATGGGCTGCTCGACAGCCCCCTCCGTTTCGGCTTCGATCGTGTCGTCGGTTTCGCACTTGCTTTGCGTATCCTCACCTTCGGTGTCGGTATCATCGGAAATGCCGAAAGTTATTATCGCAAAGGTCTGTTCGTTCGAATCGCTCGCGGGTACTATCGGGTCAACATACGAAAGATCGTAAGGAATAACGAATGCGTCAAGCAGTAAAACGACTGTCATGCAAATCAGAAATATCGAATAGCAGATCGCAAAGAAAAACGGTTTTTTTATAATTTTCATGTTTGCTCCTTTTTCGATAAATTCACGGATCCTGTCTGTAAATGTATTCTCTGCCGTGTTTGCCGCATACGCAAAGCACACCCCGACGAGCCAAAACGTAAAGAATTTTCTGCGCCGCTTCTTTGTTTCTTCCCGATACGGAACAGTATTCCTTAAGCGTAAATTCGCTCGTAGGAATGTCGTCTAACAGCTCAAGATAACTGCTTTTGTCGGAAAGCCGAATCGTCGATACGTATTCATACGGTATAATGTCGTACTTGTCCGTGTATTTTTTGCCGACTTTTATATTTTTTTCCGCATATCGGTATTCGTTTCCTTTGTATGCGAAGACGGTAAAAGAAAGCCTGTCGTCGCAAAGCAAATCCTTAAGATAACACAGCTGAAGAAAAATATCATCCGCTTTTTCTTTTTTCGGCGAGTTTCTGATGCTCATCACCTCTCCGCTGTCGGTATCTATGCGTATTATTCGCTTTTGAACGCAGATCGGAAATATGACCTCAACTGTCTTGCTTTGCAAAAGCTCCGTAAGCTTCGCTTTTAACGGTGAAAGTCGATGTGTCTGTATCTCAATGACCTCATCTCCCGACAACACATCGCATATGTATTTGCCACATCTAACTTCGTGCTTCGTCGTATCCGACGTTACGAAATATTTCAGTACGGTGTGTAAAGATTTTTCACGATACGTGCCTATACCGAGGCTTTTATGTCCAGACGATAAATATAGTTCAAGTGCGGTCGAAAATCGTTCCGCATCGGTCGGTTCATAACCCATTGGCGTATTTTTCCTTTTTGAAATATCGTGCGGAGGAAAGCATCGGTATAAGTATGCAGAGTAACGACGTAAAAACAACCGAGCCGATGAGTATGGCGTTTACTATACCGTTGTAAACGACTTTTGCGTAGGTGATGCCGGACAGCTTGTTGTAAATGAGGATCACGACAGATGAAAGCACAAGCCCCAAAAGCGACGATATGATGCCGCATACCGTAAGCTCTGTGCCGAATATCCCGAACAGTTCTTTGCCGGACGTGCCTATCATGGACAACGTGCCGATAGTCTGAAGCCGTGAATTAAGCATGAAACGTGTCAACGAGAAGAGCATCATAACGAGTATGAATACAACGGATGACAGAAGAACGGAATAAAATGCAACGGAAGCGGCAATGCGACTTCTTTCCGCTCTGTTTTGCTCCCTCGTGTTTTCACATACTAAATTTTCATCTCTGCATCTTTCGGCGATCCTGCCGTATATTTCTTCGAATTGCGTTTTGTCGTCAACGTCCGAGATCACCGAAAGGCTGTTCGGTTCGTCTGCACCGCTGAGAAACGAAAACATATCGGCATTCGTAAGTATACGCAAAACCTTTACGTTTTCGTATTCGTCAAACGGATCGTACAGTACGGCACCGATCTTGACCTCGGTAAAGGTGTCGTCGGTAGAAGGAGCTTTCAGCGGAATAACGTCACCCGCCCGATAGTAGCTGTCGGAATCTTTCCAAGTGTGTACGAATACGGCGACCGTGTTCTCGGCGTAAATGTTCTCGATAGCACCCGATACAACGTATGAACCGTATAAAAACTCGGCACGCTCTCTGTCCTCACTTATGACAAGTGCTTTTGTGGTCAAAAATTTTCTTAAACCCGTTATGCTCGTCGAAGCACTGCTTTTGGATACATATTTCGAACCGTCTATGTATGCGTATACATCGTCGCATTCGAGCGAGGCGGTGCTGTAGGAACGGTATACGGCAGAAACACCGTCAAGCGATTTGATCCGTGCTGCGGCATTTGAAGAAACGCTCTCCGTGTCGGGATAATACTCGGTGTTTGCGTAAACTGTTATGTCGCCGAGCCGTGCTTCATACGGCGTATTGCCTATCTGCTGTGTTATCACAAGCGTAAAATACGAAAATACGGCACATAATATCGCCGTTACAAAGCAGAACATAAGATTTATACGCCTGTTTCGCACGAAAAATGTCAACCCGAGCCGTAACTTCCTGAACGAAGTTTTGAATATCACATTCGAAGTCGAACGGACGAAAATACTGTTCATGTTTGTACTGTCGGAAAGGGAATTGATATAGGTGGCTGTTCCCGTTTTTTTCGAAACCCCGTAAGTTATCAGGCAAAGTATGACAAAACACAGCAAAAACAGTATGATAACGGCTCGCAGACTGATGTTGTAGCTGAAAAGGAATACATCCCCGCCGTTAATTTCGGAGAATATCAAGCCGAGAAGGGCTATGGATAACGCCGATATGACAAGCCCGATCGGAAACGCCGGTAGGTATATTAATGTGTATTTTCTGAGTAAAATGCCGAAAAATTGCTTAGGCGTTGCTCCTATCATGCATAGCGTGGACAGCTCATGCATCGAACGGTAAATGTCCAATACTATGAATACGAGTATGCTTACACCCGCCGGTATTATACTCATCGCTATTGTGGAAACAAATCCGGATTTTTCGTAAAATTTTTT
Source organism: uncultured Lachnospiraceae bacterium (assembly GCA_964498965.1). Taxonomy (GTDB): domain Bacteria; phylum Bacillota; class Clostridia; order Oscillospirales; family CAG-272; genus CAZCJU01. The sequence goes on along the minus strand of CAZCJU010000005.1, from coordinate 50,923 downwards.
CAGATTAACGACATTGAGATTTAAAAAATCGTTTCTGCTCGTGCTTGATATGACCTCGCCGTCTTCGTCGTATTCGATCTTGTTAAGCTCGAGAATGTCCAACAGGTCATCCGTGTAGCGGTATATTTTAGTCTTTTTGTCGCTTTTAAAGGTTATGTATTTGTCGTAAGTGCAATCCTCGTAATATTTGTCGTAAGACTGTATTGCGTCGGCTGTTTCTTCCGATAAAAATATATATTCCATGCCCTTTTCACAGGCGGAATATATGCCCGATACGGTAAATTCGACCTTTTGCTCGGTACCTCCGTATATCATGTCGATCGAATACTTGTCGCCGACCAAAAGGGAAAAATTCTTGCTTATCTCCTCACTTATCATAACTTCGTTGAGTTGCGGATAACTTCCCGAGATCCGCTTTATTCCCAAGCTGTCGTAATCGTCCTCGTATTTTGCAAGCTTTGCCGTTTTTGAAGTTGACGGTGCGGTCACCGTGCAAAATACACATACGTCGTCTGTGCTTTTTATGTAGCTGAATGAGTTTATCTTGTCGCTGTTGCGTGCTTCCGTATTCTCGAGCAGTGCGTGAAACGAACCGTATTGAGCTTTTATCGTGTTGTTTTCCGCCTTGCTGAGCGATGAATTGTAAATAATGAGATCATTGCTCATTACTATCATGCATACGATCGATATGAATAATATAATATATGAGCTTTTGTTCACAAAAAGACTTCTGTCCGAATAAAGCAGGTAGCTGATCCTCTTGGCTTCAAGCTTTGTTTTGCCGCAGTTTAACAAAATATCCACTCCCGAAACGCATTTTTACGAGTATATCACAAATTTGCGGGAAATTCAACGGAATTTTAAAAAAAGTCTTGAAATATTATTCGGTATGTGATATCATATACGTAAATAAAATCAGGACGGTAAATGTAATATGAAAATGCGTACTCTCTATTTTTCCGGGAAAAAGAAGCTTGTCGCTTTGGCACAGCATCTTGAAAAAAATTCCGATAATTATAAGGCGGATAAAATACCGCCGGATTACTCGCTTGACAAGGAAAGACTTTTGATAATGGCTGTAAGTACGTCAAATCCTATCCCCGATATCCTTCGCCGCTTCAGTGCCGGCATGACACCCGATAAGGCGAAAAATGTCGCTTTGATAACGGATGCGACGGAAGAAAATGCAAAGGCTCTTATCGATGTGCTTAAAGCCGGCGGCTCAAACGTTATCGAAAACGTCTTGTATGTAAAAACGGGATTTTTACCGTTCGGCTCGGCAAGCGAAGAAGAGAAAAAGCAAGCGGATGCCTGGTACGAAAAAATAATCACCGAACTCAAATAATTTAAAAATAAATATTCAAGCGGCGAGACTTTAAGCCCCGCCGCTTTTACTTGCAGATATTATTTGTCCGAATTTTCGTATGCCTCAACGTAGTCGTTGATAGCCTTAACTATCTGTCTTTCGTTTCTTGCATAGAATGACGAGAAGTTCGCACCTTCTTTAATGTTAGATGTAAGTGCGTCGCCGATTCCGCCGAGCTTTGCAATGTATCCGAGATCCCAAATTCTGTTTCTGAATACAACGTCTAACATATCGTAAGAACGATCGTCACGCTGATATTTACCCTTAAGTGTCTTTTCGTAGTATGCCGGAGTTACCGTCTTGTACGATTCTGCGGCGAGTGCCTCGAGAACGAAGCCCGTGAAAGCAAGATCCTTATCGTTCAGAACGGGTATTGCGATAACGTTTGCACCGTTATACACGTATGAACAATAATTTTTCTGACTTTCACTCATCAAAGGCAGGGGAAGAACAACGAAATCGTCCTCCATATCTCTGAATACCTCCATATTGGAAGCATTGGAGGAGAAGAACAACGCACGTCCGTTGATGAACGCCTGAACCGAAGCGAAATCCTGTGTAGCCGTACCGGTTACGTTAAGCCAATCATGCGTATCGATAGCTTTGTTGTCGACACGTGTGAGGTTGTATATCTTGTCGATAATGCTTATGTTATTCTTTGTTCTGAGCCAGATCGAAGGCATATCCGTATCGTCTTTTTTGATTATCGTTCCGTTGCAACCGAAGTAGAACGCAAGATAGCATTCCTGCTGCATAGCAAGACCGAATGTATCGCCTACGCTTACGGCACTGTCGGCATCCGTATCGTTATAGCCGTATGTGCTTATTACCTGATTAAGATAGTCGATGGTCCACTTCTTATCCTTTACCATTTGTACGAAGTCGTCCTCGATACCGTATTTGGCGGCGAGATTCTTGTTGTAAAGCATAAGGAATGTTGCTTGGTTTGCGGAAAGGCAGAGGTCACCGGTAACGTAGAATATTTTGTTATCGATGGTCAAGCTGTCTTTTGCCGTCTGATCCCAGTAATATTTGTCGAGATCGAGGTTTTCAACGTCGGTAAGATCACGGAAAATGTTGTCCGTTGCTATGGGTGCACAATAGGATGCGGGCATTGCAACGCAGTGATACGAGTTTTCGCCCGATTTGAAAGCATCTTGTATCGTTACCTCGGGGTTAGAAACACGCTTCTCGATGATCTTTACGCCGTACTTCGTTTCAACCGCTCTGTTACGGTTGTAGATAGCCGACGTTACGATATCGTCCGAGGTTTCTTCGCGGTCGAATTGCTCGCCCCAGAAACCGCTGGAGGTCAGCATCACAAACTCTTTATCACCCCAGTTTGTGTCGGCAAGGTCGGGAGTGTACTCGGGGGCAACTGTGTCCTCGGTCCCTCCCTGGTTCTGTTGAGCCGTGGTTACGGATTCGTTGTCTTCACACGAGGTAAAGGCAAATGCCGAAAAAATCGTAAGAACGACGAGAACCGAAGAAATAATCCTTTTCATCAAATTCTCCTTTTAATTTATTATGTAACCGACCGTAAAACAAAGCTTTACGGTCGATTAAATTCCTGATTTACTTAGAGTTGTCGGATTTCTCGTATGCTTCGATATATTCGTTTATCGCTTTGGTAACCTTTTTGTGGTTACGATTATAGAACGAAGCAAACGAACCGGAACCGGCTTTTATCTGCGTGATAAGGGAGTTGTCGATGCCCGAAAAACCGCAAACGTATCCGAGATCCCAAATTCTGTTTCTGAATACGATGTCGAGCATATCGTACGAACGCTCGTCACGCTGATATTTACTCTTAAGTGTCTTTTCGTAGTATGCCGGAGTTACTCTCTGATATGATTCGGCGGCGAGTGCCTCGAGAACGAAGCCCGTGAAAGCCGCATCGTCTTTGTTCATAACGGGTATGGATATCAAGTTCGCACCGTGGTATACATATGAGTAATACGTTGATTGATTCTCCGAAAGCAGAGGAAAAGGCAAAACAACGAAATCGTCTTTCATATCTCGCAGATCCTGCATATTGCCCGCATTCGTTACCAAGAACAACGAACGACCTTCGATGAATGCCTTTACCGACGCAAACTGGTCACCGGGAACCGTGCCGTCTGCATTAAGCCATTCGTGAGCGTCGATAACGTTGTCGCCGTTCTTTGTAAGCTTGTTAATCTTGTCAATGATGTTTATGTTGTTTTTCGTCGAAAGTGAAAGTGACGGCATATCTGCATCATCCTTCGTTACGATCTTGCCGCCGCAACCGAAGTAGAAGCCAAGGTACGCTTCTATTTGAATACCCATGCCGTATACATCATCCACACCGACCGCACCGTCACCGCTCTTGTCGGAATATCCGTATTCGGATACGAGCTGTGTCAGATAATCGACGGTCCATTTCCTGTCATTTACCATTTGAACGAAGTCGTCCTCTATGCCGTAGGTATTTGCGAGCGTTTTGTTGTAAAGCATGAGGAATGTACCGTTGTTCGCGGTTACGGAAATATCACCCGTGGCATAGAATATTTTGTTGTCGATCGACAGATCCGATATTGCCGCCTGATCCCAGTAATGCTTTTCGAGATCGAGGTTTTCGATGTCGGTAAGATCCTGGAAGATATTATCCGACGCAAGCGGTGCCCCCTGATAAGCACAGAGAGCAACACAGTGATACGAATTTTCACCCGATTTGAATGCGTTTTTAATAACATCATTAGGGTTTTCCGATTGTATCTCGTTGATCACGATGCCGTATTTCGCTTCAATGGCTCTGTTTCTCTCGTAAATTGCGGTAGAAACGGGGTCGTCCGAGGACGTTTCGCGGTCGAATTCCTCGCTCCAGAAGCCGCTGTTCGTAAGCATATTGAATTCTTTATTGCCCCAGTTTGTGTCAGACAACTCGGGAGTGTACTCCGGAGCAAGATCGTTTTCGCTCGCAACACCGGATGTCGGTGCCGTCGTGTCGGTATCCTTATCCCCACAGGAAACGAATGACAGCGAGGTGAAAAGCGTCAACAGTGCGAGAACAAGTGAAAGCTTTCTTTTCATTATCGATTTACCTCCTTATAAAACTTACGGTTACTGTGCGGTGCTTTCCAAATAGGAAACAACATCGCCTACGGATACGAATTTGTGGATCTCGTCATCGTCGATCTCGATATCGTATTTATCCTCGCATAGGAGAATAAGATCCGCCAATTCAAGCGAATTGATGCCGAGATCGTTTGTCAGCTCCGCCTCGGGCTTTATCGCATCGGGCGAAATATCAAGCTGTTCGATGAGCAGCTTTTTGAATTCTTCGTACATGATTAACCTCTCATTCTTAGATTATTTTATTAAAAACCTCTTGATCTTGCGTGTTGTCGTTTTCTCGAATTCCGTCCTGCGAAGCTCAATGTCGTGTATGTGCTTGTAGGTCGGTAAGGTTTTGTTGATCGAAATTATTTTTTCCCGAAGATAAGAAATTATTTCGTCGTCGGTTTTATCATTAAATTGCTCGAGATCCGGATATATTACGGCACATATTACGGTCTGACCGTCAACCTGTCTGCCTACCGCCACGCTTTCGAGTATCTCGGGTATCGAGTGCAGATACTCCTCCAACTCTTCCGGGTAAACGTTCTTGCCGTTGGAAGCTATTATGACGTTTTTCTTGCGTCCCGTTATATATACGTAATTCTCGTCGTCAATGTGTCCTATGTCACCCGTCTTGAACCAACCGTCCGAAGTGAATGCCGCTTGCGTGGCTTCGGGGTTCTCGTAGTAACCGCAAAATACCGTCGGACCCTTGACGCATATCTCGCCGTTTCCGTCGACATCGGGAGAATCTATCCGTGCCTGCATGCCTTTTGCGACCATGCCGACCGAACCGATTTTGCGTGTGTTGAACGGATTTACCGAAATGAGGGGAGTACATTCGGTGATTCCGTAACCTTCGGCTATGTATATTCCGAAATCGTCGAAATCTCTTATATACTTCGGATCGAGCGGCGCCCCTCCGCATACGATGTACTCAAGTCTGCCGCCGAATACGTCGAGAATATCCTTAAAGAATATGCGACGCTTGTCGATGCCGACCTTACGCAGTGCGTTACTCAACTTGATAAGTGCCTTGACTTGTTTTTCCTTGCCTTTTTTACGTATTCCGTCCCATATCTTTTTGTCCATCGTTTCGACGAAAAGCGGTACGAGTATAAGCGATGTCGGCTTGTAGTCGGCGAAATTACGCATAACGTGTTTTATGCTGTCGTTCATGAAAATGCTGCCGCCGACGTGCATTGCGGTGAGATGATTGCAAGTCATTCCGAAAGTGTGATGTATGGGCAAAACGGATACGAACGTGTTTTCGCTCCTTGCATCTATCATGGTGTTGCACACGATGACGCTTGACGATATCATTTGCTCCGTAAGCATTACTCCCTTGCTCGTGCCGGTCGTTCCGGAAGTATAGAGAACCGCCGCAAGAGTGTCCGGGTCACGCTCATATGTGAGAAAGTCCGCGCTTCCGCTCTCGATAAGCTCTTCGCCGCTTGCGATTACATCGTCGAAAACAAACGTCTTCTTGTCCGTCAAAGCCTTTACCCTGTCGGGTTCCGAGCCGATTATGATAAACGCTTCGACTTGCTCGAGAAGCTCGGAAAAACCGTCACGCAACGAATAAAAGATTTTTTCCGAAGCGAAAACAACTTTGCAGTCGGTCTGTGCCGTGAATTCCGCAAGTGTTTGCGGCGACAGTTCACGGTCGAGCGGTACTACGACACCGCCGGCGGATATGACCGCAAAATACGCACTCATCCAGTCGGGATGTTGATCTCCGGCAAGTGCGGCACGGCATTCCTTGAAGCCGTGTGCGAAAAGCCAGGTACCCAAAGCGTTAAATACTCTCAAATTGTCCTTATATGTAAATGCGTGTTTTTCACGCTTTTCGAGATAAACGTAAAGATCTTTGTCGGAATATCTCTCCGCAGTCGAGCAAACAAGCTCCTTTATATTCTTAAGCGGGCGAACCTCGTGCGTTGGATAGCCCTTCTGATAATCGAATTTCATATGATTCGACACTCCGAAATTATTCTCACGATATTATAACAAAAATATTTCCTCTTGTCAAGCAAAACGGGATAAAAATATTGATTAAAAGCATAATTTAACAACTTACATAAAAAAATTCACTTATTTTCGGCAAAATTATTTGATTTATATATTGCAATGCGAATAAAAAAGTAGTAAAATATATAAAATCGGTCGGTATGCACGGCGGAGATTTAATATGCCGCCATGCCATACAAAAAAGATGTATTTAATTATTAAGGAGATATTCAAATGAAAACCAAAGCGGTAAGACTTTACGGCAAAAATGACCTTCGTTTGGAGGAGTTCGAGCTTCCCGAAATCAAAGACGACGAAATACTTGCGAAAATCGTGTCCGACAGTATCTGTATGTCAACGCATAAGGCGGCACTTCAGGGTACGGATCACAAGCGTGTTCCCAATGATATTGCGGAAAGACCCGTTATCACAGGACATGAATTCTGCGGCGTTATCGAGCAGGTCGGTGCAAAATGGGCGGATAAGTTCAAAGCGGGCGACAAATTCATAATTCAGCCCGCACTCAACAATCCCGCGGATCCTCTTGCCGCTCCCGGCTACTCGTTCCAGTATATCGGCGGAGATGCGACGTATGTTGTTATCCCGTCCATAGTTATGGAGCTTGATTGCTTGCTTCCTTACGAGAGTGATGTATTCTTCTATGGTTCGCTTTCCGAGCCTATGTCCTGCATAATCGGCGGATATCATTCAAACTACCATACCACCCGAGGCGTTTATGTTCATGATATGGGTATCAAAGAGGGCGGTACTTGTGCTATCTTGGCAGGTGCGGGTCCCATGGGTCTCGGTGCTATCGACTACGCTCTCCACGGCGAAAGAAAGCCCTCCGTTCTCGTGGTCACGGATATAGACGATACCGTGCTTGAAAGAGCCGCTAAGATTTATACGGTAGAGGATGCCGCAAGCAACGGCGTTAAGCTTTACTATGTAAATACGAAGAGTCCCGAGCATGGTGCGGAGTACCTCAGATCTCTCACCGGCGGTTACGGCTTTGACGATGTATTCTGCTATACATATTTCCGTCCCGTTATCGAACAGGCGGATGCGATACTCGCTTACGACGGTTGTCTCAACTTCTTTGCCGGACCTACGGATAACACGCTTTCCGCTATGTTCAACTTCTATAATGTTCACTACAGCTCGACTCACGTTGTCGGTAACAGCGGCGGTAACACCGATGATATGCTCGAGTTCGTAAGACTTTACAACGAGGGCAAACTCAATCCCGCAGCTATGATCACTCACGTCGGAGGACTTAACGCCGTTATTGATACGACGCTTAACCTCGATAAGATCAGACCCAACGGCAAAAAGCTCGTATATACGCATATCGATATGCCTCTTGTCGCTATCAAGGATATGGCGGAATTGGGCAAGACAGATCCTCTTATGGCGGAGCTTGCGAAAATAGTCGAGGCAAACAACGGTCTGTGGTGCGGCGAAGCCGAAAAATATCTGCTCGCAAACGCAAATCAAATCTGAGTATACCGAAAGGAAGAAAATCCGATGATAAACGAAGAACTTCGCGAGCTGCTTGAAATGTCACACAAGTACGGTGCGGATGCCGAATTTGTGCTGGCAGGCGGCGGAAACACGTCTTATAAAAACGCCGAGTACCTTTATGTTAAAGGCTCCGGCTCGTCACTTGCCACAATAAAGCCCGAGCAATTCGTAAAAATGGAACGTTCCGCTCTGGACAGTATGTGGAATAAGGAATATTCACAGGCCGAAGCGGAAAGAGAAGCACAAGTGCTTGAGGACATGATGGACGCTCGTTGCAAAGGCGAGTATACAAAGCGTCCCAGCGTGGAAACGCTTCTTCACAATCTTTTCAGTCAGACGCTGGTACTTCACGTGCATCCCGCAAAGGTGAACGGCATCACTTGTGCCGTAAACGGCGAAAAGACTGCGGCACAGCTGTTCCCCGACGCAGTGTGGGTACCCTCCTCTAAGCCCGGATATATCCTTGCCGCATATTGCAAGAAAGCGATCGCCGAATATAAGTCAAAGACCGGCAAATGCCCCTCCGTTCTGTTCCTGCAGAATCACGGAATATTCTTTGCCGCAAATACTTACGACGAAATGCAGACCCTTGTCGCTTCCGTTATGGCGAAGATCGATGCGGCGATAAAGCGTACACCCGATTTCTCCGATGTCGAGATAGACAAGATAAAAGCGTCGTATATCGCTCCCGCAATACGTATGCTCTATTCGGATAAGGGCGACATTTGCGTGTCGTTCAATACCAATAAGGAAATACTTAATTTCGCTTCGTCGAAAGAAGCATTTGAACCCCTTTATAAGAGCTATTCTCCCGACCATATAGTTTATTGCAAAGCATTCGTGCTTTATATCGATGAATACGAAACAATAGACGAAACATACGATGCGTTGAAGAACGGATTCGCAAAATGGCAGGCGGATTTCGGATACTTGCCCAAGGTGATATTCGTTAAAGGTATAGGAATGTTCTCGGTAGGTACCACGAAGAAAAATGCCGATACGGCTGCCGAAGTGTTCACCGATATGATGAAGATCGCAGTGTATGCGGAATCCTTCGGCGGATATCTGCCCATGAGCGATGAGCTTATCGCATTTATCACCAACTGGGAGGTAGAATCTTACAGAGCGAAGGTTTCGCTCGGTGCCGCAGGTACGAAGCGTCTTGAGGGCAAGATCACGATAGTTACAGGCTCCGCTCAGGGCTTCGGTAAGGGTATTGCCGAAGAAATGATCGCACAAGGTGCTTATGTTGCGATTGCCGACCTTAACTACGACGGTGCCAAAGCATGTGCCGACGAAATGTGCGAAAAATACGGCAAAAACGTTGCATTCCCCGTAGCCGTAAACGTTGCCGACGAAACAAGCGTTGAGCAAATGATAGCCGAAACCGTTCTTACTTACGGCGGTCTTGATATCATGGTTGCCAATGCGGGTATCGCCATCGCGGGCAATCTCGAAGAAATGCAGCTCAAGAGATTCGAACTTGTTACAAACGTAAACTACACAGGTTATTTCCTCTGCACAAAGTATTCCACCAGAATAATGAAGATCCAGCATAGATTCGCCCCCGAATACATGATGGACGTTATAGGCGTGAACTCCAAGTCCGGTCTTGAAGGCTCGAATAAGAACTTTGCGTATGCGGGTTCGAAATTCGGCGGCATAGGCCTTACCCAGTCTTTTGCACTTGAACTCGTCGAATTCAATATTAAGTGTAACTGCGTATGCCCCGGCAACTACCTCGACGGTCCTCTGTGGTCCGATCCCGTAAAGGGACTGTTCGTTCAGTACCTCAATGCCGGTAAGGTTCCAGGTGCTAAAAACGTTGACGACGTTAGAAAATTCTATGAGGCGAAGGTTCCCATGAAGAGAGGCTGCTTGCCCGTTGATGTCGCAAGAGCCATATCGTATATCGTTGAACAGAAATACGAAACAGGTCAGGCTCTTCCCGTAGCCGGCGGACAGGTAATGCTTAACTGATGGGGGAATTTATGAATAACGAAAAGCTGATCGCACAGCTTAACGATAACGACGTAAAAAAACGTCTTGCCGCTTTGGCGGAGATAAAGAGATTAACGGATGCGGGAGTTCTTCCCGCACCCGCAGATACCTTGTATGTGAATAATCATATTCATACACAATACTCGTTCTCACCGTATTCTCCGACAAAAGCACTGTATATGGCGTGGCAGGCGGGACTGAAGACTGCCGGGATCATGGATCATGATTCCGTGTCGGGAATAAGAGAGTTTATCGAGGCGGGAAAAATCATCGGTATGCCCGTAACTTGCGGTTTTGAGTGCAGAGTCGATATGTCAAAGACACGCTTGAACGGCAAAAAGATAAATAACCCCGACCAGAACTCCGTTGCGTATGTTGCCGTACACGGTATACCGCATCAGAATATAGAAAGGTTCAATAAGTTCTTAGCTCCTTATCGTAAGCATCGTAACGAACGTAATAAGAAAATGTGTGAGAATATCACCGCCCTTGTTGCTCCGTACGGTCTTGAGCTTGATTTCGAGCGTGACGTGCTTCCGCTTTCCAGATATAACGAAGGCGGCTCGGTGACGGAGCGTCATATACTTTACGGACTTGCCAAGAAGGTTACCGAAAAGTATACCACACCGGCAGAGGTTGTCGATTTCTTCAAAAACGAAATGAAGATAGAAATATCTTCCAAGGTCGAGATTCAGATACTTGCGGGCAACGAAACACCGGACTTCTATGAGTATGATATTCTCGGTGCTTTGAAGAGCAATATGGTCGAAAAATTCTATATTGATGCGACTGAGGAATGTCCTGACGTAAAGGACTACCTGAATATTTGCCATGAGTGTGGCGGCATATCGGCATACGCTTATCTCGGAGATGTCGTTGATTCCGTTACAGGCGATAAAAAAGCACAAAAATTCGAGGACGACTACCTTGATCTGCTTTTTGACGAACTTAAAGCTCTCGGCTTCGATGCGGTAACGTATATGCCCACGAGAAATACCGAAGCACAACTTAAGCGTATCATGGAATATTGCGATAAATACGACCTGTTCCAGATAAGCGGCGTTGACATAAACTCGCCTCGCCAGCAGTTTATTTGCAAAGAGCTTGATAATCCCTTGTATTCGCATCTTATCGATGCTACTTATGCACTTATCGGTGCGGAAAATGCGGCGAGTGCGTGCATCGACGACGCTATGTTTTCCGACAAAACAAAAGAAACTGTTCCCGATTTGAAGCGGAGAATAGATTTTTATAAGCAAAAGGTTTAAATATATTGACGGGGGCGTTGTCGTAAGGCATTGCCCCCATCTTTAAAGATGGAGGTATTATGCGGCATCTTATCGATATTAAGGATTTTACCCATGAAGAAATTGACGAGCTTATAAATACTGCCGAGGATATTATATCCGATCCTCAAGAATACGCTAAAGCCTGCAGCGGCAAAAAAATAGCAACGCTGTTTTTCGAACCGTCAACGCGAACACGCCTCAGCTTCGAAGCGGCTATGCTTGAACTGGGCGGTTCCGTACTCGGCTTTTCTTCTGCCGATTGTAGTTCGGCATCAAAAGGCGAAACGGTGTCCGATACCGTGCGAGTAGTCGGTTGCTATGCAGATATTATAGCAATGCGTCACCCGAAAGAAGGAGCGCCTATGGCGGCAAGCATGGTTTCGCCCGTTCCGATAATAAATGCGGGCGACGGCGGACATAATCACCCGACGCAGACACTTGCCGACTTGCTTACGATAAAAAGACAAAGAGGCAGTACGGATAATTTCACGATCGGCTTTTGCGGCGACCTTAAATTCGGCAGAACAGTCCATTCACTGACTGCCGCACTTTCAAGGTGTAAAAATGTGAAATTCGTGTTTATTTCACCCCAGGAGCTTAAAGTACCCGATTATATAAAAACCGACGTGCTGGAAAAAGCGGGAATCGAATACATGGAAACCGAAAGCCTTGAAGAAGCGATTCCGGAGCTTGACGTGCTATATATGACAAGGGTTCAGCGCGAGCGTTTCTTTAACGAAGCCGATTATATCAGATTGAAAGATACGTATATTCTCGATAAAAAGAAAATGGAAGCGGCAAAGAATGATATGTGCGTGCTTCACCCCCTGCCGCGTGTGAACGAGATAAGTCCAGATATAGACAATGATCCGAGAGCGTGTTACTTCAAGCAGGTTCTGAATGGAAAATTCGTCAGAATGGCACTCATAATGAAGCTTCTCGAAATTAAGATTTAAGCGAGGTAAATTTATGAATATTGATACGATAACAAACGGCTACGTCCTTGACCACATAACGGCGGGAAAGGGAATGAGCGTTTATAATTATCTCGGACTTGATTCGCTTGATTGCTCCGTTGCCATTATCAGAAACGTAAAGAGCGATAAAATGGGCAAAAAAGATATTATCAAAATCGACTCGCTTATCGATATCGATCTCGACGTTCTCGGATATATCGATTCTGGTATTACGGTCAATATAGTCAAAAATTCGATCATAGAGCGAAAAGAAAAGCTTAGGCTTCCGAAAATGCTCACCAACGTTATTAAATGCAGAAATCCTCGTTGCATAACTACCGCCGAGAGTGACCTCGATCATATTTTTTATCTCGCCGATGAGGAAAAACATTTGTATCGCTGCCGCTATTGCGACAGTACGGCGAAAAAGTCTGAATAAATAATCGAAAAATCTGAAAAAATATACTGTTTCCTATTGACAAACATCGATAAATGTAGTATAATACCAAAAAGTTAATAAATTAAACGGAAAAGGAATGATAAAAACATGAAAAAGATTTTATCACTTGTACTTGCAAGCCTTATGGTTTGTATGTGTATGGTCGCTTTCGCATCGTGTGACAGCGATAGTAAAAAACTCGTAATGGCAACGAACGCTTCGTTTCCTCCTTATGAGTACCACGATGGCGACAAGATCGTCGGAATCGATGCCGAAATAGCGGCTCTCATCGCCGACGAACTCGGCATGGAACTTGAGATCGTCGATGTCGAGTTTAACTCGATCATAGACGGCGTTAAGACCGGAAAATACGACATCGGAATGGCGGGAATGACGGTACGCGAGGACAGACTTGTAAATGTGGATTTTTCGAAATCGTATGCAAAGGGTGTTCAGGCGGTAATCGTTAAGGAAGGCTCGCCCATTACATCTATAGATGACCTTCTCGCAGAGGGTGCAACATATAAGATAGGCGTTCAGACCGGTACAACAGGTGCGATCTATTGCGAAGACGATTGCGGAAGCGAAAGGGTTGTACAGTATAAGACCGGTAATGAGGCCGTTGAAGCCCTTAAAACAGACAAGATAGATTGCGTTGTTATCGATAATGAACCCGCTAAATCATACGTAAAATCAAGCACCGGTCTTAAGGTACTTGATACAAAGTATATTGAAGAGGAATACGCTATCTGTGTACAGAAGGGAAACAGTAAGCTTTTGAAAAAAATCAATGCGGCACTTGATAAATATACAAATGACGGATCGATCCAAAAGATAATAGATAAATACATTCCCGCAGAGTAATATTCGGTAAATAGCACACGGGCGGTAGAGAGTTACCGCCCGTGTGTGTTTTAAATGAAAGAAACGGTGGATTTTGTTTCTGATTTTTGCCGAAATTCAACAAAGAAGGAGATGAAAACGGTGACAAAAACAATGAGATCGGTAAAACCGAAGGCGTTTATTTGTTTGATCCTTTCCTTTATTCTGATGCTTTCCGTGCTTATATTTGCGGAATCGACCGAAGAAAGCGAGTCGGCGGCAGATACGACGACCGAAACCGCATCGATAAGCGATGTACATACGGAGAGCGTTACGGAAAGCATTGTCGATGAAGATGACGATGGTGAAGCGACGGGTATTGCCGCATGGTTCGGAAAGCTGATTTCGGACTTTAAAAGTCAGTATAAGATAAACTTTGTCGATTACCCCGGCTGGAAATACATATTACAGGGAATCAAAAATACCTTAATAATTACGTTTTTTGCCGCATTGATAGGTATTACTATCGGTATAATCATAGCTTCGATACGTACTACATATGATAAAAATGCCGAAGTGATGAAAATTAAAGGTGGCGTGAAATATCATTTGATGAAGCTTGTCAACGGAATATGTAAGATATATCTTACCGTTATCAGAGGAACTCCGGTCGTTGTGCAGCTGCTTATAATGTATTTCGTAATATTGGCATCGTCGAGAAACGAAATACTTGTGGCGATCATATCGTTCGGAATCAACTCCGGTGCTTATGTCGCCGAGATTCTCAGAGGTGGCATAATGTCGATAGATAACGGACAGTTCGAGGCGGGACGCTCGCTCGGCTTCAATTACACTCAAACGATGATATATATCATCATACCGCAGGTTATAAAAAATGTATTGCCGACCTTGCTAAACGAAACAATAGCTTTGCTTAAGGAAACCTCCGTTGCCGGCTACGTCGGAATAATGGATCTGACAAAAGCGGGGGAAATTATCAGAGGCAGAACGTTTTCATCGCTGTTTCCGTTGCTTGCCGTCGCAATAATTTACCTTGCCGTTGTTATGATAATGACAAAGCTCGTGTCGATTGTCGAAAGGAGGCTGAGGAAGAGTGAACGATGAAGTATTGATCGAAGTGAAGGGCTTGAAAAAGCACTACAATAAGGGTGCAGTAAAAGCACTTGACGGAATAGATACGAAAATTTATAAGGGCGAAGTCGTAGTCATAATCGGCCCGTCCGGAAGCGGAAAATCAACATTTCTGCGTTCGCTTAATCTGCTTGAAATGCCGTCCGAGGGAACTATAATTTTTGACGGTAAAAATATTACCGATCCTCATATAAATATCAACTTGCACCGCCGTAAGATGGGCATGGTATTTCAGCACTTCAATTTGTTTCCGAATATGACAATTTTAAAGAATTTGACAAAAGCTCCGACCAAGCTGTTGAAGAAAACAAAAGCGGAGGCGGAGGAAGAAGCAAATGCACTGCTCGCACGTGTCGGCTTGCTTGACAGAGCAAATGCATACTCGAGCCAATTGTCGGGCGGTCAAAAGCAAAGGATCGCTATCGTGAGAGCCTTGTGTATGCAACCGGAGGTAATGCTTTTCGATGAACCTACCTCAGCTCTCGACCCGGAAATGGTGGGCGAAGTTCTTGATGTTATGCGTGAGCTTGCTCATGCGGGAATGACGATGATAGTGGTAACGCACGAAATGGGCTTTGCAAGAGAAGTCGGTGACAGAGTGATATTCATGGACGACGGAGTTATAATCGAACAGGGAACTCCGAAAGAAATATTCGAAACGCCCAAATCGGAACGTCTTAAAAGCTTTCTCGCTAAAGTGCTGTAATTAGAAAAGTAAAAAATGTGATACGGCAGCCGTTGAACGGAAAAACGTATCACATTTTTGTTTATTGCCTTTATTGCTCAATCGTATACTTGCCTTCAATGCTTCTCGATAATCTCAGAATACACTCAAGTGTAAACTCGTCGTCGCCGATCAAGCACGCAGCCCTGTAAGCTTCACCGGCAATGTATTCCTCACCGGAGAGATAACATATTGCCGCTTTCATGTCACTGTAATCGATCTCACCGTCGCCGTTTACATCGCCTCTAATTACAGCATAGTATGTATCATCTCCGAACTCGATACTCATTCCGGTCGCAATCTTGTCTGTAGGATCGGCAAGTGTGGAATCGTCTACGTAAATGTTTACGATGTCCTTATCAATGTTGAAATATTCGGAAACATCATTTTGACAGTTCTCGATGCTCTCTCCGACATCAAAACCGTAGATGAGCGACGAATCCTCCGTCAGCTTCGCATTAGATACAATGAGCTTGGCTGTCGAGTCCTGACGTACATCATTTACCAGAACATATATTTTCGTGGTGCCTGCTTTTTTTGTGGTGATCACACCGCCGTCGTCGATCTTTGCGATCTTCTCGTTCTCGATCTCAAACGTTATGTTCGCATCGTCGTCATCGCAGGTGACCGTTACCATGATGCTTGAACCGATAGTTACACTGTATTCGTCCTTGTCGAATACGGCAATTGCGACTTGAGTGTGTTCGCCCGTTTCAGCACTCGGCTCGGCACATATCGAAACGGAAAGCAACAGAACGAGGGAAAGAATACAGCAAATCAACCCCAAATGCTTATTATTCGTCATCATTGTCATCATTATCATCTCCTGCTTCGTCAAATTTCGGTAAGAAATCATCTTCGTAAATGTTCGTTTCGTTTTCGTTGTAGAAAAACTCTTCATTGTCCTCACGCTTGCGTTTGAGATAAGCGAATAGGAAATATCCGCCGCCCGCAAGTGCGGCTAAAACAACGATAACCACTATGACTATAATTATTATTTTTACAGTGTTTGTATCGCTTTTGCCGTCATCGCCGCTCGATGCGGTTCCGCTGCTGCTACTCGTGTTGACGTCGGGAAGTGAAGAACCACCGACCGCACTCAATGCCGCAGCGAGCTTTGTGCGATAATCGTCGCCGAACGCCCGCTTTTCGACCTCGTTGAACGAGTTGTATAGATCGACAAGAGTGTTCACTCTCTGAGAATCCGCCGATGTCAGGGAAGATACATCGAGCAAAGCAAGCCCGTTTACTACCGTGTCGAATTTTTCTCTGGAAAGAAAATTAACGGTGAATGCTTCCTTGTATTCAAACGAACCGTAAAGAACGGTAACGCTTTGCGTACCGATGACCGTATTGTCGTATGAAAGCATATCGACTGTCAAATACGCCTCGTCATTTGTACCGTCATCGAATTTTACTTTTACGGTTATGCCGCTCGTATCTATATTTTCATTTACAAGATATTCGTCGTAGATCGGCTTTCCGACGATCTCTATCGACGAAATGTTTTTTTCCGTGAATTTGATCGTGTGATTCGTTTTCGTTCCGTAAAAATCGATTATTATATCCTGTTCGCCGGGTTTTGTAATGTCATATCCCGTTATTTTGAAATCCGAATCCGATAAGGCAAGTTCTCCGCTTGTGCCGTCTGCATACGTGATCTTTACGTTTCCTCTCGAAAAATAGAGGGTGGGATCAGCTCCGACCATGTACTCCAAATTGTTGAAGCTTTCGTCGTATATCAAGCTTATCATGGCGACCTTTTTGTTTACTTTGAAGCTTTCGGTCACCGTTTTTCCGTCAAGCACGAACGTTAATTTGTATTCGCCGTTGTGAATGCACTTATAACCGGACTGTATGGTAGCGACACTGCCCGAATTTCTCGTAAGTTGTGCGGTCGATGACTTGAAATCAAGCGTAACATCACTCGAATATGTGCCTTCGTTCGCTTCGCTTCCGTTGATGAGAAGTGCGGCGTCGCTTGCCCACACGGTTACAGTGTCAATGATCATAGGCGATTGACAACCAATTACGGAATATTTGTCGTTGTTGTTGTAAATCAGTGATTTCACAACCTTGAAAGTCGATGAAACATTCGATGTAATATTCTCTTTTACGGTGAGGTCAAATGAAAATAATTTGAAATCCGCATTCTTTTCCAAAGGTTTGTTGTGCGAATACACATAGAAAAACGAAACCCTGCCGTTTTCTTCGACAATACTTACGGCATCATCGTCGCTTGCGTTTATAAGCGACGTAACATCAACACAGTCGAATACTTCGTCGTCAAATTCGATCTCAATCTGCATTGCGGAGATCGACGGTACCATCGAAACGTAATTGTCGATCTTTGCCGTTACCGTTATTGTTTCGCCGGGCTTTGGGCTGAGTGATGAAGCGTGAACGGAGATCAGTGCCTTGTCCTGCTCTCGTTCCGCACCTGCGACAAAACATAAAGACGAAAAACAGAGAATAACGCAAAGGATAAAGCAAAATGCTTTTTTGAAAATGAAATTACCCTTATACATAATAATTCCTTTCGATAAAATTTAATGACCGAGTGCAAACAGAGAAATATCCCACGGAGGAAGATATGGGATTCTTCGTATGTAAAATTTATATTCCGAGTAAAGTGAAGCTATGTACAGCGGTAACGAGAAAATGTCCTCGCTTTTGTGATATAGAGAAACCTGCATATCACAACCGGCTCGTATGAGCCTTTCGGCTCCTCGCAGAGCATTTAATTCGTTGCCCTCAATGTCCAATTTAATAAATCCGGACTTGTCCGGCAGAATGCCGTCGAGCGAGTATTGGGCTATGCGGCAGATTTTTTTTACCGCCGAATCCGGACGTTGTGAAAGCAATGAGGACGAACGATTCTTGCACATGACAAATTCGCTCTCGCCGTCGGCTTCACCCAAGGAGGCGTTAAATCGGTGAACCGTGACGGAATCGGGAAATGATGCGGTGACCAGCTTTTTGTAGGATGACGGGTCGGGTTCGAAAGCATATATTTCTTCAAGCTTCGGAAAAAGCTCAAATGCCTGCACGGAGTTTTCACCCCTGTATGCACCGCCGTCGCAATAGTACCTGTATTTTTCCGTCGGTAAATTATGCGAAATGAAATCCGAAATATTCGTTTCTGTGTCATTCAGATAGTCGATCTTCCCCGATAATTTGTAATTGATGATCCCGTCAAGTACCGATACGGAGCGTTCGTCATCAAATAATTCGTATAAGCTTTTTACGCTTTTTATGTTGCTTTCGAAAAATTCGTAGGTGAATACCTGCTGACCGAAAACGGGTACGTCGGGTACATAATATTCGTATTGCGAGCTTAAACGGTGAATTTGTTCGAGAACAGATGGAAGCGATGAAGCAAATGATTGTAAAATGATAAAATCGGAATATTTTTCATCTACCTCGTTTAACGTCAGAACACGCTTGCCGTGAAACGATTGCCCTCGAACAAAACCGTCGCTGGCAAAAAAATCGGACGGCTCCTTGCCTAATGAGTGCAGTACGTTGATAATTTTTTCCGCACCGTCGCCCATTCCGTACAGCACAATGGGCTTTTCGGTCAAGGATAAGGTCTGCCAAATATCATGATCTTCCGTAATTTTCAAAACAGACTCCTCAATAGTAGCATATCCGTATTATACATTCGAAATATTAAATCCATATATAAAAATTTTTAAATATTTATCGCAATAGTACTTGAAAAAACACGGAATGTATGATAAAATGCAAATAATCATAAATCGGGAGGATAAGAACGTGTCCGATGACGCAAGAGATGTATTGTTCAGAGGAGCAATATCCGGCTATAACAAAAACGATGTAAACGAATACATAGAAAAAATGAATTCGGATTTTCAGATTGAAAGAATACGCCTTATACGCGAAGCCGAAAAAGCCGAAAAGGAAGCGGCAACCGCTTGCGAAAATGCCGAAAAAAATCTGCAAAGAATGAAAAATGCCGCAAGCGAGTCGATGGGGTACGCCGAAAAAGCGAGAATGTACCGCGAAGAGCTTGAAGCCGCAAACAAAAGGATCAATGAGCTTGAGGGAGAATTGAAGCAGCTGCATGAGCTTTCGCAAAGCCAAAACGACGCACTCGACGAAATGTGTACCGAGCTTTCACGATTGAAGGAACTTGAAAACGATAACGACAAAGACGATGATTTGATCGAAAAGGCCAATTGCTACGACGATATGTCATCACAGATAGGACAGGTGCTTATAGATGCGAAGAAAGAAGCGGAGAATACGGTAGCTCGGGCAAAATGCGAAGCGGAACAGATAATCGCAAACGCACGTAAACAGGCTCTCGAAATGTCGCATGAGTGTAAAAATAAGATCTGCGATATGTATAAGAGTTATTTTAAAGCCTGTACGGGCAGTATGCAGAGTATCAAGGAAAAGATAGTGTCGCTTGTCGATGAAATCGACGAAAAAGAGCTTATGCTCGATAACCTTTGCGATGATGTTTCGGATAAAACACATCAAGAACTCTTTAAATGAAGCTCGGCGAGAAGATCAGATATTACAGGCTTCTCGGCAATATGTCACAAAAAGAGCTTGCCGGTAAAGCGATAACGAGAAGTATGCTGTCCCTCATAGAAAGCGGCTCGGCAGAGCCGTCACTTCAAACCGTAAGATATCTGGCAAAAAGACTCGGAGTTTCGGAGGGTGTGCTTGTAGACGATTCAGTTTCACCGGAAAACATCGAAAACTATGAGCTGGGACTCGAAATGAAGCGGCTGTACAGCGAAAAAAAATATTCGGCTTGCTGTGCTTTATACGAAAAATCGAAAAACAGAATAGAAAACGATGAGCTTTGCTTTATTCTTGCCGATTGCTCGCTGAATATCGGGGTGAGTGAATATAACGACGGAACAATGAAAAAAGCAAAGGAAATGTTTTCGTCCTGCCTTACATATTGCGAAAAAACCGTTTATAATACCTCGGGTATAAAAAAGAACGCAAGACTGTATCTCAATTTGATAAACTATTTTTTCGGACGCTATGCAGACGGTTTTATAGATTTTTTCGATGATTCGTACAACGGATACGACAAATACGACAGCATTAACGAAATATTGTATGTCTATTGCCTGCAGTTAATTGAAACCGGAGATTATAAATATGCCGAGGAAACAGCCGAGCTTCCGATATTTACAAACGACAGCTACGTGATGCATATAAATGCGAAATGCGAGATAAAAAAAGAAAATATCGCCGAAGCGAAAAAAATTCTCGGAACTCTTTTGCAAAACAATGCAGCCAAGCATAATACCTCATTGTTATACAGCGTATATAATGATCTCGAATTTTGCTGTACCGAGGACGACGATTATAAAAACGCATATAAATACGCAAAGCTCAAGGACGAGCTTTATCATAAATTGTTTCTGTCAGATACCTGACGATAATGCGGCGTAAGTCCCTTATCGAAACGCCGCAAAAAATCCGTGAACGATCAATGGTGGATGAATGATATGAAAAAGGTCAAAATCAATTATTGCAATTTTTGGGGCGATCTTGATCCCGAAAATAACCTGTTTTATAATATTTTGAGTAAGCATTACGATGTTGAAATAAGCGATGATCCCGAGCTGTTGCTGGTATCGAATTTAAATAATCCGTTTGAGTGGGCAAAATATGACTGTACAAGACTTATATTTATGGGGGAAAATATATCTCCCGACTTTACGTCGTTTGATTATGCTATAGGGTGCGACGATATAGACTTCGGTGACAGATATATGCGGATGCCCTTTGCGTTTTTTTCGTATCTTTCCGATTACGGTATCGAACACGCTCAAAGACAGATAACGAGTGAAGAGGTGCGGGAGATATTTGACAAAAAGGAATATTTTTGCAATTTCATTTACCATTACAATAATCAATGCGGGATACGTAAAAAACTCTTCTATGCATTAAACGAATACAAGCAGGTCCTTTCGGCAGGTCCTTATATGAACAATTCGGTTATGCTCGGCGTTACCGAAACCGACAGCTGTACACGTAAAGAAAAATTTAAGATAGTCGAAAAATCGAAGTTCACAATTGCCTGTGACAGTATAAGCTACCCGGGATTTGTCACCGAAAAAATAGTAGACGCTTTCGCAAATCATTCGATCCCGATATACTACGGAAATCCGCTGATAGAAAAGGATTTCAATAAAGACGCTTTTATTGTTTGCAAGGACGAAAACGATATAGAACGGGTTATCGAAGAGGTGAAGCGACTTGATAACGATGACGAGGCATATATGGAAAAGCTGATGCGATTCCACCTCAATAGTCGTAATTATATGTCCGAGTTGTATGATAAGCTCGAAAAATTCCTGATAAATATCGTAGAACAGCCGGAAGATAAGCGAATTCGTCGAATTCGTTATTATGCGGCGGAAAAATATAATAACTACTTAGAGGATTACCGACAATATCATATAAAAATGAGAAAAAGAAGAAAGATCACGAGAAAAATCAAAAAAATATTCAGATTTAAGCGATAAGATGGATTATGTAACCTACATTTGCGTGTTGTTTCTTTACAATATAACGTCGATGACGTGTGAGATTCGATGATACCGAAGAATAAAAGATTGCGAGTAACAGATGAAAAGTATTAAGATTGATTTTTGCGGATTTTGGGGCAGCTTTAAAAAAAACGACAATTTGTTTGTAAAGATTCTGCAACGGCATTTTATTGTGCAGATCAGCGATGATCCGGATTTTGTTATATGTTCGAATAGGGGAGATCCGTTTGAGTATATGAAATATGATTGCGTACGGATCATGTTTATGGGCGAAAATCTGTCCCCCGATTTTACGGTGTTCGATTATGTCATAGGATTTGACTACATTGCATTTTCGGACAGATATTTCAGATTGCCGTTTGCTTTCTTTTTCGATGACGCAAAACCGTGGATACCGGAGGTCATAACGTATGAACGTGCCGTTGAAATATTGAAGAATAAAGAATATTTTTGTAATTTTATTTACGGCCATCGATCTTCGCACGGATTGCGGGAAAAGCTTTTCGATGTCATATCGAAAGAATATAAAAACGTTATCTCTCCGGGAAGGTATTTGAACAATACAGGCACTAAAGGATGCTCGTGGGCTGAAAAGCATCGAATTCTCGAAAAATCGAAATTCACAATTGCCTGTGACAGTATAAGCTACCCGGGCTTCGTAACGGAAAAAATCGTCGATCCGTTCAGATACCACTCCGTTCCCGTATATTACGGCAGTACAACAATCAAAACCGATTTCAATGAAGCCGCTTTTATTGCGTGTGAAAACGAAGATGATATAGAACGTGTTCTCGAAGAAGTGAAAAAATACGATCAAAACGACGAAGAATATATAAAAATGCTTATGGAGTGTCCTTTTAACGACAGAGATAAGCTTGTTAAGCTTTATGCGGAACTTGAAGCCTTTTTGGTCAATATATTTTCAAAACAGAAGGACGAAGCAATGTGTAGGGTAAGATATTTTTGTGCCGAAAATCACGAAAAGAATCTTGATAAAAGAAGAAAAAGCTATCAACGTGTACCGAAATTTTTGAGAAAATGAAATTTTACGAGCCTACGCCGGAAAAACGTAGGCTCGATTTTTGAATATTTAATGATCGCTTGTGAATATACTGCCGCACATCGTCGCTTTTTCTTCGGGAAGTACATCGTCGATAACGACACCGAAGCGTGAACAGGAAGAGTGGATCATTTTTCCGTTGCCAATATACATCATGATATGACCCGGAGAGTATATAAGATCCGCAGGCTTAAGCTGTGAGTATGGAATGACCTTTACGGGAAAATCCTCGGGCATTTTTGCGTCACGGTAAATAACGATCCCGTTTTGCAGGTACGCACTCGAGCAAAGCCCCGAACAATCTATACCGTAAGGCGTTCTCCCACCCCAACGATATTGTACACCGAGATACGAGTTTGCACTTTTGATTATGCTTTGACGTAAAACGTTCTCGTCGTCACACGGCTTCGTAATATGCTCGCTTAAAAATCCCTCACGTATAAATCCTACCCTGTCGGACAACGATACTTTGAACCAACCGTCGCACTTTTCGGATACCGTAACGACGGAACCTCGAGGCAGAGTAAGAATAATTTGCGATTTTATGCTCTTGTCGGACATTATATCGGCAAACGGCTTGATAACCGACATTTTATCGCCGTCGGGCAGTGTTCCGATATGCGAGCCGTGAACGTAACCGCTGTAGCGGTAATCGGTTTCAACCTTAAAAAATTCACCGCAATGCTCAATGACGGTTACCTGTGTACCGAAAAGTGCCTCGTCCGCAAGCTCGGAGTCGGGGAACGGCTTTTGGTAAAGCGGTGCATACGGAGCTGTGATGTATGTTGTATTCATAATAGGCTCTCTATCGAAGTAATGCCCAAACCGGCACTTTCATTCATAATGATACGGCTTTCGTCATATGTCGGACCGCCCGTGTACGGATCGTATGCACAGAGTGACGGACCGTCAAGATCGTTGAGCGTGATCACCTTTTTTGCTGCAGACAGGTGTGCGGCAGCCGAAACGGCAAGCTTGCTTTCCAGCATACAGCCCATGAAGCAATCGATACCGTATTCCTCCGCAACGGCACAGATCTTAAGTGCCTGATATATCCCGCCAGTTTTCATCAGCTTGATGTTGATCATGTCGGCTCTGTGATTCGTTATTATATCAAGTGCGTCTTTTACGGAAAATACGCTCTCGTCTGCCAAAATCGGTGTGTCAACATTGTCTGTAACAAATTTTAAACCGTCAAAATCACTCGCCGCAACAGGTTGTTCCACAAGCTCGAGTCCGATCGCTGCGTCCTCCATTGCACGAATGATCTTTACCGCTTGCCTGCTGTCCCAGCCTTGATTGGCATCAACACGTATCTTGATATCCTTGCCTACCGCATTGCGAATGTACTTAAGCCTTTCGAAATCGCCCTCAAAATCCTTTCCGACCTTGATTTTGAGTGTCTTAAAGCCTCTGTTTACTCCCTCAACGGCATCCTTTACCATCGTATCGACATCGTTCACGCTTACAGTGAGATCGGTTTCGAGTTCCGAACGGTAACCGCCTAACAACTTGTATAAAGGAGTGTTGAGAGATTTCGCACGAATATCGTACAGTGCCATATCGACTGCCGCTTTCGGCGAAGTGTTTTTCGGAATACATGAGTGCAGCCGTTGAATTACATCGTCAAAATAATCAAGGTCACAGCCTATAAGAGCGGGAGCGATGTGATTTTTGATAGCACTTATAATGCTTTCTTTGGTGTCACCTGTTATTACTTTTGTTGGCGGTGCTTCGCCGTAACCGCAAATTTCACTGTCTGTTTTTACCGTGACAATAACATCTCTGACGGAATCCACTGTCCTTAAAGCCGTTTTAAACGGCTTTAGGAGCGGAATTGAGATTTCATTGATTTCTATCGATTTGATTTTCATTACATTTCTTCTTTCATTGAACGCAAAAGTAATTTTATGGTGTCGTATATTCTCCCGACGGATGCGATATTCAAGCGTTCGGTCGGTGAATGTACGTTTTCCATATCGGGACCTATCGAAATTATGTCGAGCTTGGGTAAATGACGTGAAATTATTCCGCATTCAAGTCCCGCATGTATCGCACCGACAGTCGGTTCGTCTCCGTCGTGCGTCTGCTTAAAGCATTTGATGTAAAGCTCACGTAACGGCGAAACCTTCTTGAATTCCCAACCCGGGTAGTCCTGTACCCGCTCAACCTTAAATCCGCTCTTTCGTGCGGCCTTTTCGTTGAAATCACATATGAACAGCTTTTCCTTTTCGACGCTTGAACGAACTGAAACGTGTACACCGAATAAACCGTCGGATAGATTGACAACACCTATGTTTGCGGAAGTTTGCACAAGTCCCTTTATGTCAGAGGACATTGCGGCAACACCGCTTTTCAGATCTTTAAGCCCATTTACGGCGATTTTTGTGTCGGAACGAGATAGAGAGGGAATGTTATCGTGCCTTTCGCAGATTATTTTGACGTTTCTGTCCTCGGCTACGGCGATGTTTTTCAATACCCTTTCAAACTTTTTGCAAAAAGCGGTTACTGCATCGGGCTTGTCGGTGCTTATGATACAGTACGATGACGACGTTATGGCGTTGTCTACTTCTCCGCCGTGAAATTCGGCAAGCCGAATGTCGAAATTCGATACCAGATAACCGAGCAGAGATAGCAACTTGGCGTTGGAATTCATTCTGCCTTTGTCGATATCCGAACCCGAATGACCGCCGTACAGACCGTCAAGCCTGATCATTAAAAACTCGTTTGTATCGACGAATAACTCACATTGCTTGGTCAAATACAGTTTAATTCCGCCGGCACATGACGCTATGATGTTGTATTCTTCCTCGGAATCGATATTGATAAGATAATCGGCGTTGAGCCGACTGTAGTCGAAGCTTTTTGCTCCGCATAGCCCGGTTTCCTCGCTTGCGGTGAAAAGGCATGAAAGAGCAGGGCGGGAAAGCGTGTCGTCGGACAAAATGCAGAGCATAAGACATATCGCCGCACCGTCATCCGCACCGAGAGTGGTGGAACGTGCTTTTATGTATTCGCCGTCAACGTACCACTCTATGGGATCCGTTAAAAAATTATGTTCCGAATCGGCGAGCTTCTGACAAACCATATCGGTGTGTCCTTGCAGTGCGACCTTAGGTAATGTCTCACAACCATCCGTGGCGGGCTTTTCGATCAGCACGTTATAATGCTCGTCGGCATAATAGTCAAGTCCGTTATTTATTGCGAATTTAACCAAATAATCGGCTATTTCTTTTTCGTTCCCCGAACCTCTCGGTATTTTGCATATGTCATCGAAATACTCGAAAAACGCCTTGGGATAAAGTGATTTGTTTTCCATTACTTTAATTCTTCCGCATATGATCTTGCCGCCGTAAGCGTGTTCTTAAGCAGCATAGTAATAGTCATAGGTCCGACACCGCCGGGAACGGGTGTGATCGCACCGGCTTTTTCAAAACAGCTGTCATAGTCAACGTCGCCGCAGAGTCTTCCGTTCTCATCTCGGTTTATGCCGACATCGATGATTACCGCACCTTCCTTTATCATGTCGGCTTTGATGAACTTCGCTTTGCCGACAGCCGCAACGAGTATATCGGCTTGAGATGTTATTTCTGATAAATTCTTTGTTTTCGAGTGAGCGATCGTAACCGTTCCGTTTGCGTGTAAAAGCAGCATTGCCATGGGCTTGCCCACAATGTTGCTGCGTCCTATAACGACACACCTTTTTCCGCATATATCGATATTGCTCCGCTTGAGCAGCTCCATAACACCGGCGGGAGTGCAGGGAAGAAATTTGTATTGCCCGGTCATTATCCTGCCGACATTTTCGGGATGGAACGCGTCAACGTCTTTTCGGGGAGAAATAAGCTCTAAGATCTCACCCTCATCTATCTGCTTTGGCAACGGAAGCTGTACCAAAATGCCGTGTACGGAGGGGTCGCTGTTTAATTGATATATCTGTTCCGCAAGCTCGTTTTGCGAAATGCCGCCGTCAAGCCTGATGACACGTGAGTTGAAGCCGACCTCCTTGCACGCATTCGATTTGTTACGCACATATATTGCGGAGGCGGGATCGTCGCCCGCAAGTATCACAGCAAGCCCGGGTGTTACGGAGCTTTCCTTTATGAAGCTTTCCGTTTCCTCCCTTATTTCGTTGCGTATTTGCGATGATATAAGCTTTCCGTCAATTATTTTCGCCATCGTTATTCTCCTCCTCCTGTTCAACAGACCGCTCGGTGTCTGGACCGCATTCTTCACGACCGCATTCTTCACGACCGCATTCACAGTCGCCCGCTTCGTTGTCGGAACACATTGATCCGTCATCATCACATGACATATCGTCCTCACAGCCGTCAAGCTCGCTCAATTCGCTTGCGTCATCGGAGCTTGTGTCTATATTGTCTATCTGCATAAGCTCGTCGTCAGGATCAATGCCGTCCGTAACGGCTGCCGACATAAGCTTTTTTTCCTTGACCGCAGTGATTATAAGAAAGACAACCAATAGCGTAAGACCGATAACAAAGCATAAAAACGCAAGAAGCTGAGATTTTCTTATCGATGTTCCGGTTATATAAAGCGAATCTGTTCTCAAGCCCTCTATGAACATTCTGCCAAAACCGTACCAAGTAATATACATCAGAGCCATTTGACCTGTGAATTTTTGTTTTTTATATGTGAAATGTATGATGATGAAGCCGATTAAGTTCCAAACCGATTCGTATAAAAACGTGGGATGTACATATCCGTTTACACTGATCGCAAGTTCGGGATTTTCGACTTGCAGCTTCGAATAGTACCGTGTGAGATATTCGCGTGTGCCGAGCAATCCGTTCGTGTTCGTACCCACAACATACGATTTCATGCCCCACGGCAGCTCCGTGTTGATCCCGAACGCTTCCTGATTCGTGAAATTTCCCCATCTGCCTATAAGCTGACCTATCATAGCCGATGGAGCGGCAACGTCGAGAATTCTTAACGGATTGATCTTCTTGAACAGCGATACGAGCAGAACGGCAATAACTCCGCCGATGATACCGCCGTATATTCCCAGACCGCCTGCGGGAATGTTTATTACATCGAAAAACGTCTTGTAGGAATCGAGATTCGAAAGCACATAATAAAGCCTTGCACCGATAACACCGAAAATTATAGCAAATATCGTGTAATCGTACATATCGTCGATCGATATCCCCGATTTTTTCGCACGGTAGAATGCATATGCTACGGATAATATTATTCCGAGCGTTATGATGATGCCGTACCAGTATACCGGCTTGCCGAATATCTCAAAAGCAATGGGTGAAAACTCAAACCCGAAAGGCAGAGCCTTAAATTCAACGTGAAACATATAAAATTCCTTTCCGTTATGTTATTTGTCGGCTACTACCGACAGTACAAAATTGTTCGGAGAAAAAAGCTCGCAAAACGCTTTGTACGCTTCTTCCGCGTTCGAACGTGCGATGAACTGCGGTGCGGAAAAAATGTCACCGCATTCGAGAAAAAGCGTGTACGGAAGCTCGTCACCGGAATCAAATCCTTTGATGAAATCACCGTAGATCACCCGCTTCGATATATCGTATTGCTCCTTGTCGATCCCGTTTTCGATAACACTCAGACAAAACGCCTTGATCTTTTCGAATATTTGCTCCGGATATGAACTTTCAGTGCTGAAATACGCATACGCAAAGCCGTCCTCGGAAATATATTCGCTATCAAGTCGCCCCGATATCAAACCGTTGTCGTACAGTGAAGCGAAAAAATCCGAGCTTTCGCCAAAGAGCATATTGAACAATGCGGAAAACATATTTTCCCTCTTTATACGCTCGAATCGACTCTTCGGCGGATTTTCATCTTTTATGCCTATAAAAACGACGGGCGGAGAATCTAGTGCGGTGTTGAACACGCTGTATGGGCGATGTATCCCGCTTTTTATATCGAGCGACATTTTTTTCGCTTCGCTTTTCTTCGGCTCGATGCCTTCTGCAAGGCGAAGGATATTTTCGAATTTTTCGTCGGCGAAAAGACACAACCTCATGTTTTTCGGAACGTAGAAATCCGCACATAACGTGTATAATAATTCAGGGGTTATCTTCAATATGGAATCGACGGTTCCGGCGGTATCCCTCGATATCGGACTGTCGCCGTATAAATTTTTCAGCATATCGAAGTAACAACGCCATGACGGAGAATCGTCGTACATACGAATCTCCTCCGCTATGATCCCTTGCTCTTTGCTTACGCTTTCAACGGTAAAATATGGGTGAGTAACAAAATATAACAGCTCCTTTAAACAGCTTAAAAAATTATCGGTGCAGGAAAATGTGTAAGCGGTACATTGCGACGAGGTGAATGCGTTGCAGTTTGCACCGAGCGACGTAAACGCATCATCGGCATTCCCGTTTTCGTTGTCAAATAATTTATGCTCGAGAAAATGCGCCGTTCCGTCCGGGGTGTGTATGTGCTTGCCGTCTTTGAGGTATGCGGTGTGAACAGAACCGAAATCCACACCTAACAAAGCATGAGCCGTTATGTGCTTTGTCGGAATGTGGTAGACCTCAAGCCCGGATGGCAAACGTGCGATGTTGCACCTTTCGTCGGTTATCGGATCGGTTATCGTGTATATTTCACTTGTCACCGTCATCGCCTCCTTCCATAAGATATACCGTGTCAAGCACCATATCGGCGGCACATTTCGCAACGTCCTCGGCACTTACGCTTTGTATAAGCCGTGCGTTTTCGGCAGGGTCTATCAACAACTCGTCGTTGCCCGATAACAGTCGGTTGTAATACCAATTTACAAGCGATATGGGCGAGTCGTATAATTCGCGATATGACGAGAGTAAAGTCTTTTTCGATAATTCAAGCTCCTTTTGCGAAATATGCCCGCTTGCCAGATCGTTGAGCTGATTCATGATCTCCTTTTCCGTCTTCTCGGCGTCCTCACTGCGTATTCCCGAGGATATAACGGCGATTTTTTTAAACGGATCGGCTGAGCAACGACAGTAATAGCATAACGAAAGCTTTTCGCGAATGTTTCTGAATAGTCTGCCGGAGGGCGAACCCGAAAAAATTTCGTTGAATACCGTAAATTTGTGATAATCACCGTCGGAAAGTGCTCTGCCTGTGCAAAAGCCCATGGATAATTTTGCCTGAGTAACGTTTTCATGCTCGATAACACGTTTGACGTGAACGGTCTTGTGTTCGCTCGCCGCAGTAAATTCGGTATTCCGGCAAACGCCGAAGCACTCGACAATCCGCTCGGTAAAAGCTTCGGCCTTTTCGGGATTTTTGCCTATGTAAAATACCTCGGCACAACTTGTTTTATATAATTTGCGGCTGTATTCGTATAGTGAGATCGGATCTATATCCCTCACTATATCGATCTCTCCGCAACTCGGTGTCGCATACGGCTCGCCGTCGCACATATGCCTGATGCAACGTTGCGGGGCGTAAGCGACTTTGTCGTTTTTTTTCGCTTCGATCGCATTTATTAAATTGTTCTTTTCGATTTCCACGGCATTCGGATAGTATCCGCCGTTCTTCAGCTTCGGATAAAGCATTATCTCGTACAGTATGTCGAGTGCCGAGGAAAAAATATCCTCACCGTCAAATGCGTACTTGCTGTCCAAGGACGATACCGAATAACCGGATATGTGATTTTCTCCCCTCTTTAAGGACAGCGGAGTGATCCCCGAGTCGTAAAGACGGTCGAGTGCTATGCTGATGTCCTTCAGCGTGGGATATCTCTCACAGCCGCTTATGGATACATTGCAAAGCAGGGAATTATATGATGCCGTTTTCGGACCGAGCGGAGATGAAAATAAAACCGTCAGATATTCGGATTTGAAATTGTCGGTTTCTATTACGTTCAGACCTATTCCGATGTAAGGCTCTATTCTAGTATATTTCATATGGTATTACCTTTTAACTGTGATTTTACACCCGTGATCCGTATATTGCAATCGAAATTGCGATTTTTAAAAATAAATTTACACTATTTCGATTCGATAAGGGTCTTTTCAAGCTTTTTCTTTATAAATGAAAGCACATTGTCACCCTTTTTGATTTTGTACAGCACGCTCGGAGAAGATCCGGGAATAAGAAACATCCGTCCGTCACCGTTGCTTGTAAGTATAACAAGTGTTTTCAGATCTCCGTTTTCAGACAAAAAAGTAACCTGTGAACCCTTCTGTACTATTTTTTTGATGCCGCAGGCAGATGCCAACGCACGAATGTACGAAATGTCTATAAGCGAGCAAACGGTGTTCGGAATGTCCCCGAAACGGTCGAGAAGCTCGGCGGCGATGTCGTCTGCGTCAACCGAATTTTGTATATGCGATATCTTCTTGTATATTTCGATTCGTTGTGAGCCGGACTTGATATATTCCTCCGGAATGTATGCGGATATATTGAGTTCGACTGTACAGTCGCTTTTTTTCTGCTCGGTCTTTCCCGTTTCCTCGAGAACCGCCTCGTTCAACAGCTTTATGTACATATCGTAGCCGACACTGTCCATGTGACCGTGCTGCTCGGCACCGAGAACGTTGCCCGCACCCCTTATTTCGAGATCGCGAAGAGCTATCTTGAAGCCGGAACCGAATTCCGTGTATTCGCTCAATGCTTTGAGTCGCTTTTCCGCAACCTCTGTAAGCACCTTGTTCTTTCTGTAGGTAAAATATGCGTATGAACGACGACTGCTCCTGCCTATTCGACCTCTTATCTGATGAAGCTGTGACAGTCCCATTTTGTCCGCATTCTCTATTATGAGCGTGTTCGCATTCGGAACGTCAACACCCGTTTCGATGATAGTCGTGCATACGAGAATATCGGTCTGCCCGTCTACAACGCTCTGCCAAACGTCGGAAAGCTCTTCTTTGTCCATTTGACCGTGTGCCGTCGAGATCGTCGCATCGGGTATCAACGCCGAGATCCTTGCCGCACAGCGTTCGATATCTTCTACCTCGTTGTGCAGATAAAATACCTGCCCGCCTCGACGTAGCTCCTTTTTTATCGCTTCCGCAACTATAAGCTCGTCGTATTCGATTACATAGGATTGCGGCGGAAGCCTGTCGCCCGGCGGCTCATCAAGAACACTCATGTCGCGGATACCGCTTATAGCCATATTGAGCGTGCGGGGGATCGGTGTTGCGGTCAGTGTCAAAACGTCCGCATTTTGTTGCAACTGCTTCAGCTTCTCCTTATGTGCAACCCCGAAACGTTGCTCCTCGTCGATTATAATAAGTCCCAGATCTCGAAATTCAACGTCCTTCGAGATCAAACGATGAGTGCCGATTATGATATCGATGTCGCCTCTCTTGAGCTTACGAAGTGTTTCGGCCTGTTGCTTGCCCGTTTTGAATCTTGAAATGAGATCGATCGAAACCGGGAAGGTCCTCATTCTCGAAAGAACCGTTTGGTAATGTTGCATTGCGAGGATCGTTGTGGGAACAAGTATGGCAACTTGCTTGTTGTCGGATACCGCCTTGAATGCCGCACGTAAAGCGACCTCGGTCTTTCCGAAACCGACATCGCCGCATAAAAGTCTGTCCATCGGATGCTCGGATTGCATATCACGCTTGATGTCGTTGCATGCCGAAAGCTGACATTCCGTTTCTTCGTACTCAAACGATGCCTCGAATTGCCTCTGCATATCGTCGTCGCGAGAATACTTGATGCCGGGTGTCTTGAGCCTGCGTGCGTACAGCTCGATAAGCTCTTTCGCCATTTGCCGAACGGCGGTCTTGACACGTGCCTTTGATTTATCCCATTCGGCACCGCCCATTTTGTTCAGCTTCACCGTGCCGTCGGAAGCCCTTGCACCGATGTATTTGCTTAGTGTGTCAAGACGGTCGCAGGGGACGTAAAGAAGCGATTCGCCGGCGTATTCGATCTGTAAAAAATCTTTTGTTATCCCCTCGTAGCTGGTGAGAGATTTTATTCCTTTGTATAAGCCTATACCGTGCGTGTCGTGTACAACGTAATCGCCGACCTCGAGATCGGCATACGAAAGAATACGTTCCTTTGCGGAACTGCTTTTCCTCTTCCTGTTCGTTTTGAGCGATTTTCGATTGTAGGTGCTTTGATTTGCGTAAAGAGAAACACAGGCAAAACGAACACTTTCGAGAATAAAACCGGTGCAGGACACACCGTAAGCAATTACACACCCACCGTGAAGCGTGTCGGGAGAAACGTCGAAAGACTCGCCGTTTACGACAGCTGCATCGACGGAATATTCGTGCAGTATCTTGGAATAGTTTGCAGCTGTGACCTCGTTTTCACTGAGTAAAACGACTGCGTATTTGTTTGCGAGATAATTGCTCAGATCGTCTGCAAGCAGATCAATGCTTTCGCCGAAAAATAACTGACTTTTTGTCCTGAACGTAAACGTTTCGTCGAATTTCATTCCCGCACGCACGAAAACATCAATATAGACCGAGGCACTGGAATTTATAATGTAGTCGAAATCGTCCCCGCATATACCGTATATCGCATATTTTCCCGCAATCTCACCGGATTCGATAAGACCCGTAACCGTGTTGTCGTTCATTGCCTCGTATGCCTCGATGCGTGCCGCTACCCCGGAAGAATTGTCGATAAATATGAGTGCGTTTGAAGAAATGTAGTCGAGCAGACATGCACATTCGTCGTAGATCAGACTTATGTATTTGTCGGCAAATAAAAGCTCTCCGCCGGCATCTATCGCTTCAAGCTCACCCTCAAGTTCGTTCTTTACGTCCGCCCGCTTTGCCGTTCTCAGCAATTTTTGTATGACGGCGTATATCTTGCTTCGTGCGTCATTGTCGGGTAAAACCTCCCTGACCGGGCATATCGTAAGCTCGTTAATGTTCTCGATTCGCCTTTGGGAGATTACATCGAAAATCCCCATCGAATCTATTTCATCACCGAATAATTCCATTCTGTACGGATAGTCCGAACCCGGTGCGAATATGTCGATTATTCCGCCCCTGACCGAAAATTGTCCGATACCGTCCACAGCTTCGACATTGGTATATCCGGAGTCCGTCAATATCCTGCATAATTCCGACAGCTCGCACGTGTCCGAAAGTGAAAGCGTTATCGTGCTTTTTTTTAACCGATCCTCGGGAACGGTGAATTGCATAACGGCATCGGGCGTTGCGATAATACAGTCAAGCGTCTTGTTGATGATTCCGACTAAAACCGATAAACGCTGGTATTCGTATTCGTGTGACGAGATCACGGAATGCAGTATGAGATCCCGTAAAGGGTATATGCCGCACCTGAGTCCGTATGCGGAGAGGGAATTGTATAACCGTAAACAGTCCTTTTCGTCGGGGACGATGATGAGTGCCGGCCCGCCGAACTCCTTGACGGCGGAAGCGTAAAAAGCGTATTTCGCCCCATCGCAAAGCCCGGTTACGCAAACGGGCTTGTGCTTCCGTGTTAAAAGCGATTTTCTGTGTTCGAGAAATCCCTTGTATTCACGCTCCGATTTTATATAGTCAAGTAATAGCTTCATATCTAATCTAATCCAACCTGAATATCTTTACGGATTTAATATATGCTCCGTCCTCATGCTCGAATACCTCGCCCAAAGCGTAAAATCCGTCCTTGTCGTATACGGCAATGCGTTGCGATGCCGTATACGATAACCCTAACTTGCGTAGACTGATCGCACAGCCGTTTTTGAACAACCTGTCGTAAAAATCGGGAAATATTACGTGCGGATAATGCGAAAATAACGCCTCGGTCGGCAAAAGCAACGATACTCGTTCCCGCAGTTCCATTCCCTCAAGCTCCTCAAGCGTGTGACAATCGGATAACGAAAAATCTCCGCTTCTCGTTCGCCTCAAGTATGACATCGTGCCGCCGCAACCGCAGGCGTTGCCTATATCGGCACAAAGCGTCCGTATGTATGTGCCTTTTGAACAGCGAACCGATAGTGCGTACTCGTCGTCCACAAGCTTTTTCGCACTTAGCTCGTGTACGATCACCTCTCGCCCCGCTCTCTCGACTGTTTTGCCGCTTCGTGCCAATTCGTATAGCTTTTTACCGTTCACCTTTAATGCGGAATACATCGGTGGCACTTGCACAATGCTTCCGATAAATCTTTCGCAAACACCGTAAAATTCTTCCTCTGTCGGCAACTCGTCGCAACGTGACAGTATTTCGCCGCTTACGTCCTCGGTGTCCGTTGTTATCCCCAGTTTGATGTGTGCGAGATATTCCTTGTCGTCACACAATAAATACTCGCTTGCTTTCGCACACCTGCCGACAAGCACGACAAGCACCCCCGTCGCCATTGGGTCGAGGGTGCCTGTGTGACCGACTTTTTTCGTTCCGAAAAGTCGCCTTATTTTATTTACAATATCGTGCGATGTGTATCCGACGGGCTTGTCAATGCAGATAAGCCCGTCGGCAATGCCGTTTTCAGCCATTTTTCTTCATCTGTACCGCCGCTTTCGCCTTTTGTGCGATGCTTTGGGCGGTAAGTCCGTAATATTCCATTAAGGGTGCTACCTTTCCGCTTCTTCCGAACGTGTCGTTTACTCCGACACGAAGTACGGGTACGGGTCTGCTTTCGCAAACGCATGAACATACCGCCTCTCCCAGACCGCCGATGATGTTATGCTCTTCACAGGTGACTATGCAACCCGTTTCGGCAGCCGATTTAAGCACAAGCTCCGTGTCAAGCGGCTTTACGGTGTGCATATTGATAACGCGTGCGTCTATTCCCTCGCTTGCAAGCTGCTGTGCGGCAGTCAGTGCGAGATCTACGGTAACGCCGTTTGCTATGAGCGTTACATCGCCGCCGTTGCGTAATATAACGCCCTTGCCGACGGTAAATTCGTATGTGTCCTTGTCGAAAAGCACCGGAACGGCCGCACGTCCGAAACGCAAATATACCGGACCGTCGAGATTGATCGCCGCCTCGACTGCCGCCCTCGCCTCAACTGCGTCTGCGGGACATATTACCGTCATTCCCGGAATGGAACGCATCGTCGCAAAATCCTCAAGACATTGATGCGTTGCTCCGTCCTCGCCGACTGTGATCCCGGCGTGCGTAGCTCCGATTTTTACGTTGAGATGCGGATATCCTATGGAATTTCTTATCTGCTCGAATGCACGTCCTGCGGCAAACATCGCAAACGTGGAGGCAAAGGGGATCAAACCCGTCGTCGATAATCCCGCCGCAACGGAAAACATATTGCCTTCCGCTATACCGCAGTCGAAATGACGTGCGGGAAACGCCTTTTTGAATACTCCCGTCTTTGTCGCACCCGCAAGATCTGCGTCGAGAACGACCAATTTATCGTATTTTTCGCCGAATTCGGCAAGTGCTTTGCCGTACGCCTCTCTCGTAGCTATCTTCTCCGACATCAGTCAGCACCTCCCAATTCCTTTATCGCTTGCTCGTATTGCTCCGCATTCGGTGCGGAACCGTGCCATGCGGCATTGTTTTCCATGTAGGAAACACCCTTGCCCTTAATAGTTTTCATTATTATAACGCTCGGCTTACCCTTGCACGCCTCGGCGGCATCGACGGCTGCCTCTATCTCGTTGAAATCGTGTCCGTTGATGACCTGCACGTTCCATTTGAACGCCTTGAATTTCTCGTCGATGGGCGTGGAATCCATTACGTCCGTGATCGCTCCGTCGATCTGTAAGCCGTTCCAGTCAATAAACGCCGTCAAATTGTCAAGCTTGTAGTGTGCCGCAAACATTGCCGCCTCCCATACCTGACCCTCTGCGATCTCTCCGTCGCCGAGTACGGTGTATACTCTGAACGATTTATCCTGCAGCTTTCCGCCGAGTGCCATTCCGCATGCCGCGGATATACCTAAACCGAGCGAACCCGAGGACATATCGACACCGGGCGTGTGCTTCATGTCGGGATGACCCTGCAAATACGAATTTATGTTGCGGAAACCCTTAAGATCCTCCTTCGGGAAAAAGCCCTTTTCCGCAAGTGCCGCATATAAAGCGGGTGCGGTGTGACCCTTGGACAGCACCAGCCTGTCGCGATCATCCCACTTGGGATTTTTCACATCGATGTTCATTTTATCAAAGTAGAGATAGGTAAGTAACTCCGTAATGGAAAGCGAACCGCCCGGGTGACCCGACGAAGCGGTGTATACCTCGGTAACGATGTCTTTCCGAATGCTCCTTGCGATCTCGCAAAGACGCAATATGTTTTTTTCGTCCATGACATTGTCCTTTCGTAATTATGGGGCTTGCCCCCGTTATGTTATACACTCTTTTAATTATACATCATATCTCCCGCTTTGTCAACGTATTTTAAACGTATTTATTAAATTTATTGTAAATTTTTTCTTTGCAGACTTTCATTGCTTCCGCTGCCGACTGAACAGAGAAGTGATTTGCACTCACCGAACTTAAGCCTCCCTCTACACGGAATGTGTCGGCAAAACCCTCTGCCTAAAACCTTACCCTCGGGAAAAGGTGTCGGCGAACCCGATGGATGAGGCGTTCCCGCCTGCCGTACAAATATCCACTGCATCTGCCCGATACTCGATACATACCGTCACCGACGTGTTCCCGTTCGCAGTATAAGTGTTTACCCCCGAAAATCCGCATCCGAAATGTAAATTTTTTATAAAAATCACTTGACAAATCCCCGCACGTGTGATATAAATATATGAGAATTAATCTGCGAAAACGAGGTGAGGAAATTGCGGCTCAAACAGAAAACGGTGATGAAAAAGATCGCCGATGAATACGTATTCGTTGCCGTCAAATCCTGCTCCGATTCGTATGAGGGTATTATCACCGCAACCGAATCGGGTGCGATGATAATGCGAAAGCTGAACGACGACACGTCGAAGGACGAGCTTGTGCGTATGCTTTGCGATACCTACGACGTAACGCCGGAGCAAGCCGACGGAGATGTCGAGAAAATGCTGCAAAGACTGCGGCAAAAAGGCTTGCTTGTCGAGTAGACTCGGCACATATCTATGCTACGACCGATGATACGCTCTCGGTCTTTACATAAAGGCGGAAAATCTTTTTCCGCTTCACGAATTTTTCTTAATTCACGTTTCACGGAGGAAAATTTATGAGAAAATTGACACGCCGCATCGCATCGGGCGTCCTCACCGCCTTAATGGTGGCTTCGTCGCTCCCGGTAGATTCGTTGGCGAAGACCCTTTCTTCGACTATCCCGAGCTACAAAAACGGTACGATCACGCGTAGCTTGACCGCACGCGATTACGTCACCAACAACGACGGCTGGGAAAATCTCAGCTTCGATCTGTCGGGCGACAGCGAAGGACAGTCGATACTTTCCAATATCAGCGATTCTACGTATGCGTCGAGTGGCTGGGACTATTTCGATGCTATACCCGGGAATACCAAAAGCCCCGGCGAGCTTACGAGCGACGGCGGCATATCCGGCTCGGGCAAGTATCTGAAGATCTACGGCGATTCGTTCTTTCAGATGTCTACCAAGACCTACGCCGTTACGAATGACAAAAACTCGCCCAAGGGCTACGAGGTAAGCTTTGATTATAAGTCCGAGCCTTCGTCCAAAGGCTCGCCGAATGCGTTCTTCTTCAGAGGCGACACGGGCGATTCCGTCGGCTATCAAACAAACCACGAAACGACCCTTCACCTCTACGAGTCCGATGTGATCCTCGGCAGCTCGTACGAAAAGAACCAAACGAATAAGTTCATCGGCGGTACGGGCATAGCCCTTTGGGTATCGGATAAACATACTCTCACCCTTGTCATTAAAAAGGTCCTCGATTGGGGCGACAGTTGGGAGCCTAAATACGTTGACAACGAAATGATAAACTTTTATGTCGATGAGGACCTTACGACATGGAACAATTATCGTATCGTCGATAACGGTCGGGTGTACAATGCTTCGACTAAGGCTTATTATTCGAATCAGGCGGATATCTGCTTCTACCTGAACGGCAAGCTCCTTTTTACGATTCAGTGTAACAACTACGGTCAGTACGCCACCCGAAAGACTTACCTTAATGTTACCGAGGGCGGTACCGACGGTAAAGGATTATCCTTCAGCCCCAGCACCTCCATCGGTACAGACACGAGCTATTACTTCAAGTCCTGTATCGTAAAGGACAGCGGCGGACAGACGATAACCGCTGTTGACGGCTCGCTCATACGTAACTACAGCCGTTTCGGCTTTGCGTCGCGCAATAGCGGCAGAACGATGGGCATCGATAATTTCAAGGTTCTGGGCTATCAGCAGAATAATGCGACGGATAAGGCAAGGATAGACGGCTACAATAAGGTTACCACCGACGGAGCTATCTATCTTCCCATAACGATACGCGACTACAATAACGACGGTATGCTCTTCGAGTATAACGACCAGTGGGAAGGCAATCTTTCCGGTCTTGAAACGGGTGATCCGAAACTGCCTCTTACCAAGTCCGACGTAAAACGCGGCGGAGCGGGCAAAGACGATAATAATTACACTGTCAAGTCCGAGTTCCTTTCGAATTACGGTTATCAGCACACCTCGTATCTCGACCTGTCAAAAGGTTCGCCGAACGCGGCTGCAACATGGACTGCCGATTCCAAGAATACGATCTACACGATGAAATCTCAAGGCAATAATGACAACCAGATCGTATTTACGCTCAGCGATGCCGATAGGTTTAACGGAAATCTGAAAAAATATGTTGTCGTACGATATAAGACCACGAGCGGCGGCAACAAAATGACACTGTTTTATAGTATGGACAACAATACGGGATACTCAGCCGCTAAGAGTGTTTCCGTAGATGTGACCGGTGATGGGACATGGCACAACGCTTTTCTGGATCTTTCGGGTCAAAGCGTTTGGACCGGCGGTACGGTCATCAGTCTGCGTTTCGATTTTCTCGATGCCGGTCATACAACCGATGATACGATCGAAATACAATATGTTGCCGTCGTTTCCGGAAACGGCACTGTCACGCCCGAATATGGTGATATATATCCCTATTATACGTGGAATACCGGTACGGAAGCTTTTTCCAAACAGCTTAAGTTTCTCGGTTCAAGTACATACAGTACCGCAAGCCGTTCCACCTATGGCTATGCACTTGTAAGATACAAGATAGATGCCGCAGAAGAAGGCAAAAAAGTAACCGTTAAATATGCAAACGGCGATTCCGTAGTTGCCACCTCCGGCGAACAGCTCGTATATGCGGACGGGAAATGGCATGATCTGTTCGTGAAAATGACCGCTGTGGGCAGCACCGTCAATTTTGACCGGCTTCAGCTGTATTTTGACGGTACTATCAAGATTTCCACGATAACTCCGCTGAAATACGTGAGATTTACAGGCACCGCCACTTACGGCTATAACTACGGCGGCGCTACGGTTTGCCGTGATGAAAACGGCAAAAAGCTCGTATGGATAGACAGAAACGATGTTGACATCGGCGATAACGGCACTACTAAGGTTTACTTTGTAAATGTCAGATATAAGACCACGGCAACGAAGCTCAACCTTACTATCAAAACTCATAACAATTTTGCCGAGGTTGAAAACAAGACATATACGTTTGAAGCAAGAGGCGACAATAAGTGGCATACAGCCGCAGTTCAAATAGATCATAACTACAAGCTCGGTCAGTGCTATTTGTCCTGCGACAACGACGAAGCATTGGATTTTGCGGAAGCGGTGTTCTTCCATTTCAAGACGAGTGATGCCGATCGGATAGACAAATGCAAGTTCTACGCAACCTACTACAACCCGAATTACGAGTATAAAGACCAGAGAGGTAATAACCTCGTATTCGGCTTCTTGGTATACCAAAATCCCGCTTCCGGCAGTTCGAATTCTTATTATAATACGTTCGTAAAAAATTCCGATCCTCAGGTTTATTTCGGTACGAACTACATAAGCGATTCGGCAACGGGCGTGGTCAACGATCTGACAAAGTCCGGAAATCGCTTGCTCGGTGCAAAATCCTACAACCCGGGCGTAAGCTTTGACTATAAGAGAGGCGAGGGCTATTTGCACATTGCCTCGATCACCGATGCCGATTACGGCAGATTCCTGACCGGTGTTGCCATTCAGTGTCTGACAAAATCGACGCTCAACTCCGACGGTAAACCCGAATATGCGGAAGAAACCGTGCGATTGCTCGCCTCCGGTCTTGCATATGCATTGAGAGAAGGAATCTCCGATGATGAAGTAAACGATTCCTACGGCTTTTACAACAGAGTGGAGGGTACGGTAAACGACGAGCTTTACGGCAAGGGCAACGATTTCGCTTCGTTCCTGAGAAGTGTGCTGTACCTTTGCACGAAAAACGAACCGACCGATTCGTGCGAAACTACCGGAAGATATCTGTTCGGTACGATGTCGCACTACTATATAGGCAAATATGAAGATGCGATAAACAAGCGTTCACAGCTTTCGCTCGACTATTTCAAGCAGAATAAAGGCAAGGTCACCTGTATGGAGGTTGCCGTTTATATGCTTGACAATCTCTATGTGTCCGGTCAAAACGACTCTAAAGCCAAAACGGAAAAGACCGGAAACGGCTACAGCATGGAGATCGATGAGTACGACGCACTCGCACTTATCAAATCGACCGACCAAAACGGCGACCCCATATACACGTTCAGCTCCTCGAGAGCAAATACGGTATACGATACGACAAACCGTGTTATATACAATACTCAAACGGTAAAACAACCTTATTACAAGCGTCCCGACGGCAAT
Organism: uncultured Lachnospiraceae bacterium; assembly: GCA_964498965.1. Taxonomy (GTDB): domain Bacteria; phylum Bacillota; class Clostridia; order Oscillospirales; family CAG-272; genus CAZCJU01. Next base: position 9,281 of record CAZCJU010000005.1, on the reverse strand, counting down.
TATGTAGTATCATCCGGATATCCCTACTATGACTATATGTTTAACCCCTTGGGTACGGGCAGAGAATATTCCAAAGGCGATACGAGCAATAAGGCGACGGCACTCGGCTACGGCGACACCGAATCGAAATATCTGGCGGGTGACGGCGTAAGCACGTTCTCGGATTACGGCGACCGTTACACCGGATATAACTACAACTTCTCCATGGAGGGCTACGCCAAGTTCACGTACCATGAAGGCGATAACCTGTACTTCCGCTTCATGGGTGACGACGACGTTTACCTCTTCGTAAACGGTAAGCTTATACTCGACCTCGGCGGCGGTCACTCCAGAGCCGATGCCGAAGTATACCTGAACGAAGCGAATACAAAGCATAACCTCGGACTTGTCGAGGGTGAAACGTATGAATTTAAGTTCTTCTACATGGAACGCCACGGCTTCGCCGGCAACTTCATGATACAGACGAACATTCAGCTGACCGACCCCGGTATGCCCGTCGATAAATCCGCCTACATCGGTGATACCGAGCTGGCGTACGGCGATAACGTTCAGCAAGACGACCTTATCGAATACGAGTTTTCGGTAACGAATACCGAAGATAACAACGCCGGACAGCTGCAGTATCTATACTTCAATGATGAAGATCTCGGCTTCACTCTCGGCTACACCGAGGCGAGCGATGATAAATTTGTGTGCAAGCTCGGCACATATACCGACGAAAAAGGCAATGTTATAAACAGAACGCTCGCCGATCTGACGATAACCGTAAAGGACAAAAACGGCAATTCGACTTCACATTCCACGCTCGATGAAACACTTTTGAAGCAATTGTTAAAGACGGGACTTAAGAACGGTGAAACGCTGTATGTAAGCGGCGTAAAGCACTATTTGACAGACGCACAAATCCATGCGATGACATTTAAGAATACCGTTTCCGTGTCATCGTACTACAAAGACGGTCTTTCATGGAAAAAGCTCGAAGCAAACGACTCGTTCCTAGTAAACATTTCGGAGCTTTGGGCATATCTGTGGGCAGGACATGAACGGCAGTACGATTTCAAAGACCTGCTTACCGACGACATGAGGATCGGCAGCTCGACGTACGGCGAGATCAAGAGCCGCACGGAGAACAACCGGATCGGTGTTTATATCTCCGATGCGAATAAAAACGCTTATACCGATCCCGACCACAAAATATCGGGTACGACGCTTACCGGAGATTATGCGGGAAGCTATGACCTGAGCAGTGCGAAGGGTACATCAAAGGAAGCGAAAACGGGTACTTATTCGTTCAACTTCACCCTGATAGCATACGAAACGGAGAACGAAAAGGTCGAAAAATTCGGTCCTTACGGTGTTACCGTGTTCGTATACGACCTTGTCGATACGAATTACGTACTCGACTACGGCTTGCCGGTTAGAGTATACGCCGATCCCGGCGATGACGGCAAGAACGGTACATCGTTCATCGACGAGGAAAAAGATACTATAACTCTCTCCACAAACACCGACGAGCTTCACGAGATCTTGGGCTTCGGTCTTAACCTCGGTGCGGCAACCACCGGTAAGGTCACCGGCTCACCGTCCTTGACCTATACCGCAAACAGAAATTACGGTAAGGTTGCGGGCGGAACGGATAGCGGAACGCCTGTCGCAAACCTGACGTATACACCCACCTCGTTTATCAACGGCATCGATACCGTACAGGTAGCGGTCGGAATTTACGACAAGACCGTCGATAAGAGCTACACGATACGCAGCGGCGTGCAGATGTACAAAGACATCAACTTCATGCCCGCAAGCATCATGTATTACGAGGAAACCATCGGTTCTATCACTTATAAGCAGGGTATGACTACCGGTAAGCTCACTGGTGCGACAACGAAGTATCAGTCCTCGAAGCAGGACGAATCCTACGGCTACGATGCCGCATACAGCAATGAGTCTTCCACCGAGGTTTCTATCACAAATAACAGTAAGTTCAGTTACTGGGGCGGAAAGAGCTTAACGCTCAGTGCAGGTGAAGGTGGCTTTGACGGCGTAGGAAATAACTACAATTTCAGTAACGGCACGTATGCAAAGCTTGAAACAAGCAGTGTCGGCGACTACAAGTCACCTGTTGCAACCTTTGATTTCAAGGGTACGGGCTTCGAGCTTATAAGCTATACAAACTACTCGTCCGCTACGGTTCGCGTAGATGTACTTGATAAAACTACAGGCACTAAGGTGAAAGGTAAGCTCGTTGTTACGACTTATACTCACGGCAGCTTGAATCAAGTCCCGATAATCGATATCGACGGTTTGGCATACGGTGAATATACTGTAAATATTTACGTTATCAAGCCCTTGAGTGACGGCAGAGGAACTCACTTCTACCTTGACGGCGTAAGGATATACGATCCCGCAAAGAACGACAATAACATTACCGATAACTACAAGAGCGGTGAGAAAAACGCAACGGTTGAAGAGCTTCGTGCCGATATCCTTAAGAACAACAACACCGTCGGCATAATCAATCAAAAACTCGGTCAAAAGATCAAGTTTACGGTTGGTCAGTCGTATGTTGAGCGTGTTGACGGTCTACGTAACGGAAACGGCAATAAGTGGAATTATTCCGACGCTACCGGCGACTTCACTTACGAAAACGTCGGACCCAACAACGAGGTATACCTCAAGAGCCAAGTAAACGCTTTGGTATTCAAGGTGAAACCCACCGGCGATGTTAGCGACGTGCTGTTTGAGATCGAGGCGAAGAAGATAACCGATGTGCCGGTCGCATGGCGTGATTGTATAGGTAAAAACGGTAACGGTGATGCTTACTATCCGAATGTAGATCGTGATGCAAAAGACGGCTACAAGTTTATCGATTCCTACACATCGAGATACTATGCAATGGATGTCAGCAAGTGTATTAAGAACAGTGACGGTTCGTATACCGTAATAGTTCTGTTCAATACGCCCGACACCGATGGTGTGGAAGCGATTGTAAGCTTGACAAACGTTAAATACAGCAACTGTACGCTTTTACCCATTGATCTTACGGAAGCGGCAACGACTTCCGCAAGTGCCGATGCACAGCTCTTGGAGGACATTGCGATTGTTATGGAGCAGGTAAATGAAGGCTATGAGATCAACGATAAGCTTATTATCAATTCCGTATCCGCATCTGCCGCATACGAAGCAGACGATGACGTAATAATAAAGGTATCCGCAAGCGATAACGCCGAAACCGTTCGTGTATTCGACGAAAACGGCGATGAGCTTGAGATCAAGTCCGTCAAGGCGGTTACTTACGGCGAAAATAAGATGTTCACTGTAAATCTCGGTACAATGGAAGCGGGAACGCACAGCTTTACCGTCGAAATTGCCGATGAGAGCGGCAGAACGTGTGCAAAAACCGTAAGCAAGACGATCATTATAGAGGAATGAGAGGAGCAAGAAAATGAATAACGAAAAAAAGGCATATATTGTTCCCGACGTACAGTTTGAAGAGTTTGAGCTTACCGTGAAGATCGCAGGCACGTGCAGTGATCCCTGGACTGATAATATAAAAGATGCCGGCGGATTTAACACGGCAACGGAAAGTTGTATTTTCGATTACAGCGACTATACAGGCGGCGATTATGACGGAGCGTGCTATCACACTGTGACCGTGACCATTCGTTCATAAAAACAGATCCCGACAGAGAAATCTGTCGGGATTTTTTTACTTTGTTCGCTTGACACGGAATGATATTTGTGGTATCATTGCCTCATACGGCGGTAGAATATTACTTAATAAAACTATGAGGAATATGATGAATAACAGAACGTTAAATTGCTTTATAGATGTGCTGGCACGACACGGACTGCTCGTAGAGCATAACATAAAGAATACGAATATAAGTGTCGATTGCCTGACATTTGACAACAGAGAGGTGTGCGGGCGGGCGTTGTTTGTTTGCAAGGGCGTGCATTTCAAAAAGGAATATCTGTTGAGTGCGATAGAACTCGGTGCGATTGCATATGTGAGCGAAAAAGATTATGGCGTTGAATGTGACAGGATCATCGTCGGCGATATCAGAGAAGCTATGGCATATCTCGGACGTGAATTTTACGGTTGTGAGTGCGATCTGCTAAACATAATCGGTGTGACCGGTACAAAAGGCAAAAGTACTACGTGCTATTATATAAAATCTATACTCGATACGTATTACGGTAGAGAGAGCGGTATTTTTTCGACTATTGACAACTACGACGGTGTGAGCAAGGAGGAATCGCACTTAACTACGCAGGAAGCTATGGTGCTTCAAAAACGACTCCATAATTGCGTTTGCTCCAACATTCGCAACGTTGTTATCGAAACCTCCGCACAGGCGTTGAAATATAAACGTGTGCTTGGCATACATTATAGGTTCGGGTGCTTCACGAACATCGGTATCGACCATATAAGCGATGTTGAACACAAGGACTTCGAGGACTATTTCACTTCTAAATTAATGATCTTCGATAATTGTTCTTGTGCCGTGATAAATTCGGATATGGAGCATTTTGATCGTGTATACGATTATGCCAAGGAAAGAAAATGCAAAATAATTACGTACGGCACGAGTGACGACGATGATATATGCTGTGTTTCAAAGCGAAAAGCGGGCGACGGAATTAAATTTGAGGTCAGGTACGACGGCAAATACCGTGAATACGAGATCGGCATGAGTGGAATGTTCAATGTATACAATGCAATGTGTGCGATAGCCGTAACGCTCAATATGGGTATAGACGAGCATAGCATTGCAATAGGCTTAAAAAATGCGTATGTGTCGGGAAGAATGGAAGTGTTCAAAAGCGATGCTCTGAGAACGGTGGCTATTGTCGATTATGCTCATAACAAGCTAAGTGCGGAAGCGTTATACGAATCCGTGAAAATCGAGTATCCGAACAAAAAAATAATAACCGTATTCGGTTGTCCGGGAACGAAGGCGGTCATGAGAAGAAAAGATCTCGGACTCACTTCGGGTGAAAATTCTTCGCTTGTAATAATTACGGAAGAAGACGAGGGCGAAGAGAGCCTTGAAAAGATCTGCGGCGAGGTCGCCGAATACGTGGAAAAAACCGGTTGTCCGTATAAAATAATCACCGATCGCGGCGAGGCGATAAAAGAAGCTATATTCGATACGGAAACTGATAAAGTCGTGCTTGTCATCGGAAAGGGCAGGGAAACGCGTCAGCTTCGAGGACTTGAATATGTCGAAACAAAGTCTGACGCAGACTATGTGCGACAATACCTGACAGACTACGATACAAGTATGATCAAACAGCAGCTAAAAAACATGTAGTATTTGAAAATTCCCCGCCTTTAATGAAACGGGGAATTTTCTTATTCGACTTGATGTACGGTTATCAGAGTATTACCGTATTTTGTCGTTTGTAGCTCGTAATTCTTAATTTGAAGTATACGCAAGACGTTTTCGACAGTTCCATCGGTTTTTATATTAATGTAGATGTAATCGGGACGCTTGTCGGGATTCAATTCATAGTACCGTGACAGTCTGTTAAGCTCGTTTTCAATGTGTTCGGTTTGAATTTCGTTGTTTCCGTGATTATCCAATGATAGCCAGGCGGAAAATGAAGCACTTTCTTTGCTGTCCGTGAGATACAGATATGTTTCCGAGGCGAAATAGAGAACTTTTCCGTTCTGTACGGAACGCAGCTCGGCAGTATCTTCCATAATTTTGAAAAAAGTGTCGGCAACATGACTACGTGTCCTAATACCGGCATTAATGCCGGTTTCTATTTTTGCCGTAAGTAGGTGCGTTGACATACTTTCGGCAAAATTGCAGTTGCCTCTGACAAAAATCAGCAATGAAAGCAGAAAGCAAGAAGAAAATGTCGCACAAACGGTACGGAAAAAAGAACTTCGTACCGATACATTACTATGATGAGTTTCATGTAAAAACATTGTTATAAAAACGGCACTGACGATGCTTGCGACCGAAAAAACAGATGAAATAACGTGAAATTTTTGATTTGATGTAATATTCATTACAAATGAATAATAAACAGTCGGAACAAAAACAATGAAAAACAGTCGATACGGTCTTTTTTTCAAAAGCGAAAAGCTTACAATTCCCAATAAATTGAGCGATATCATTAGAAAATTCGGAAACTTAGCGTGTGAAAAATTGCACGCATACATAAATGTCGCAGCAGCTGCAGTGGCAAAATAGATATCTCTGCGTAACTCCGATTTCCTATCGAATATCGCAAGCACAGACAGTATTGCGGTAAGAGCATAGCAGAAAATCGTAAGCCTGTCCGTAAGCACATTGTCGATAAAGCTTTCGATAGCCTTTAAAAGCGAAAATGTCGGATGCTCGGGATCGGAAAGTATCATAGGAACAGCGTCGATTATCTGTGAAATACTTGTACGTGAAAGTATGTAAATTGCAAAAACGACCACTGCGGCGGCAACGCCGAAGCTGATTTCCGATAAAGCCTTCGGTGATAATATTTCATCGAGTGTGTCCGAATTTGAACGACGATGCTTTTTGTATATGATAAGTCCGAGAACAATAAGTGCGTAGATAAAATACAGTGCGGCGAGATACGGCTGACAAAGTACCGCACCCGAAAATAATAAGCCGATCATGGCGTTGTAAAGTATGCTCTGCGAAGCTTTTTCAAAGTGCGGAGAAGTTGCCGCAAGAACGATTGACAATGCAAATAGATCTATTCCCATCGAATTGTATGATAATGCGGAAATTCCGAACGGTGCGTAGATCAAAAACAAAAGTGAACCGAAGAAGCTACCGGGCCGTGAATGGTTTTTCAGCCTCCGGTATATGATCAACGTGCAGAGCGAATGAAAAAATATGTAGATCAATCGAAAATGCAGTATCATGCCTACCTCGGTAGGATTGAATATCAGATAAATTTTCATTATGGGGACGAGCAAAAGCGAAGATAACTGCGAAACGTGCCATTCTTCGATGAGGGGAGCATCACCCTGCAAAAATCTTTTCGGTACGGTAAGGTAGAAACACTCGTCAAAACCTCCAATGCTGTACCTCGCTTTCCAAATTAAAAAGACAACGGCACACAGAAAAATAAATATAAATGTAATGTTCAGTACCTGAGTTTTTCTCTTCTCGTTCATTTTGTGTCATCTTTCTTTCAATATTAAACGTTTTGATCGATACTCTTGAATCTATATATTAACGCAAGACCAGAAATTTATTATGACTGTATTACAAAAAGACAATGCCTTTCACAAAAAGCACGGTGTTCGTCAAATGGATACGCTTATCAGGCAATCCAAAAAGTCTTGTGGAACTTGAGGGCAGGCGAGGTGAGTTACGTGAGGAATAACGGGAACTTTAACGGTTACCTTCAATTTTCCGTCATTCACCTCAAATGATGGATAGTACGAAAATTCTTCGAGCATATATGCAAAATATTGCATTCTGAACGGAGTTTCAAGACAGTGTACCCTGGGAAATCGCTCGGAAGTGTAATTCTTGCCCTCAATTTCGGTTTCAAGAGTGATCTTATATGCCTCAAATGTTCGGCGTGCTTCTATGTTTGCCACACCGGAGGTTGACATTGAGTAAACAAGACCTAAAATATATACAAAGGTCATTGCGAGTATAGGCGACATTGTTATGTTTGTTTTATCACATTTTAAGCTGAAATGCTTAAGCCCGTCGGAAAAATACGCCTTTTGTAAGGAGTCCGCTATATGTTCGAGTATAAATTTCAAATCGTACAAATCGAAAATCGCTTGCGGCATCATTATTTCGTTTGACATCGCAAATTTCAGATAATCTATTTTTGATACCATTTCTCTGTACATATCTCTGACATATTTGTCTTTTGCATATCTCCGTGCCAACGGTGCCGATACACGGTTGAGATACTTGCAGATATTCAATATCGCAAGCTTGGAAGACAAAAATGTAAATATAAGCCCTTTTGTTTTGCTTTTCGGTATATCGACAAAAAAGCAATAATACTTTTCTGTTTTCGTTTCATACGGAACTACTGCCGCAAGATGTGATACGTGATCGACGGTAATGCAGGCGGGCGAGGCTAATTTAAGCAACGAAAGCTTGTCCTCCGAGGTCATTATATCCAAAATATCGAGTGCGGCGTTGCCAACGCCGAAGCACGGAAATTCATCTTTGGCAAGCTCGTTCAAAAAGAAAAAATTCATATTCGAGTCAATAACGAAAAACGGATATTCATTAAAATATTCGGAAAATAATTTTTCAAATTTGATCACCATAAAAGCTTCTCCGAACAAAATTATATCATTTTTTCGGAATTTTGTCAATACCTTTGAAGTATAATTTTAACATATAAAAGCTTTTGTGCCGATTTAAGAACAAAATTTTTATTATTTCGGCAGATACCGGCGAGCTTTATTGAGTTTTTTTGAAAAAAAGAAAATAAATCGAAAAAAACACTTGACAAACGTTTTGTTTTGTGATATACTACATAAGCACACGGCGGGAATCAAGGCTGAAAATGATCCATTAGCTCAGAAGGTAGAGCACTTGACTTTTAATCAAGGTGTCCGGAGTTCGACTCTCCGATGGATCACCAAATGCAACAAATCCGAACTATTTCGTGATAAACGATGAGTTCGGATTTGTTTTTGTTTCGATATCCGTAATTAACCGGTAAATCGTATATCGAATCTTGAAATTAAAAGGTCGAGGGCAAGAATGAGAATTGTCGAGCGAGAATATTTATAAGCTCGTTCGAACTTTCTTTTCTGCCACCGTCCAACCACGCTTTCAGCACGCTGATAGTCACGCCGGTTCGAATCGCCATGAAGTATCTTGCATTTGTTTCATTCATTCCCGGAAGTGTGCCATAGGACTGCTCCAACGCCTTTGCGTTTTTCATGTGACAGGCATAGATGATATCCTGTCGATTGATGTCGATGAGCAGTTTCAAAATGTCACTATGCTCTGTCCAATATGCAAAATATCCCTGCATCAGTTCCGATTCATTTGGGGCGTTTGTAGGCTCAACGGCGTTTAGTGCCTCTTGAAAACAGAGGTCACACCGCCAATAAAGAATGTCCGATAAATTATCAAAACAGCGGTAAATCGTTGTCCGTGCAACGCCGGAGGCTTTCTGTACATCGGTGACGGTGATTTGGTCGAACGACTTCTTTTCCAGGCATTGGAGAAGCCCACTATAAATCAACTCCGCAGACTGTGCGGCTCGTTTGTCATGACTGATATGGTACATTTTCGTTTTCCTCCATGAATTTACTCAAATATCCGTCACCC